>CBFGLP010001360.1:0-9580 GCA_965649595.1 uncultured Myxococcales bacterium
CCACGCCGAGGCGCCGCGTGACGTGCTCGATGGCTGGCGCACGAGCAGCGGCGGCCACGACCAATGGATCGACGTCGATCTCGGCGAGCAGGTGCTGGTCGCCTACCGCGGCGACATGCCGGTGTTCGCCACGTTGATCTCGTCGGGCCGCAGCATGCCGACCCCGCGCGGCAACTACCCGGTCTGGGCCAAGGTCGCGTCGATGTCGATGGACAACCAGGCCTACGAGGACGACGCCTACATGGTCCAGGGCGTGCCTTGGGTGCTGCTATTCCAGGCCCACAACGCGCTGCACGGGGCCTACTGGCACGATCGCTTCGGCAACCGCAAGAGCCACGGCTGCGTCAACCTGGCCCCGCTCGACGCCCGCTGGGTGTTCGAGTGGACCGGGCCCTCGATGCCCACGGGCTGGACCGGCTACCTGCCCAGCGACCTCGGCCGTAGCCCGGTCGTGCACGTGCGCGACTCGAGCCGCGCGGACGAGTTCACGCAGGATCGGCCGATAGGTCCGCCCGATCGTGAGGCGGAGAAGGCTCGCACCGAGGCGGCCGAGCAGCGGCGTGCCGAGGCCGCGGTCGATCGCACGCCGGTCTATGACCCGCGCTTCGTGCCCGAAGACGCCGCGACCGAGCCCGGCGACGGACTCGACTCCGGCGGCCTCGATCCCGCAGGCGAGCCCCGCCGACTCGAGCCGACCGACCTGCCCGAGTTTCGTGATGGCTGAGGGCTCCGGTTGACGAAGGGCCGCCTCGGGAGCCACCCTCGCGGCCATGTCCCGGCCCGCCCTGCGTGCACTGCTTCGGCTCTCGTGTCTGTCCGCCTGCCTGCTCGGCGGCGCGCTCGTGATCGGCCCGATCGGGGGCTGCTCGAAGGGCGACCTCTCCCCGCTCGAGGTCCCCGCCGAAGGCATCCAGCTCCGCTACGCGCTGACGCCCGGGACCACGCTCGAGGGCACGGTCACTCGGCGCGAGGCGATCAACATGCGCGACATGGTGATCAACCGCTCGCTGCGCTTCACCGTCCAGTTGGTCGTGAGCGGGGTCGACGAGGCCGGCAACGCGCTGGTCGCCGCCACCGTCAACAACATCGACATCGACTGGAACATGGCTGGAATTCCTGGGTTTTCGGCCACCGACTTCAACCAGAGCTCGAAGGAGCGACTCGAGGGCGTCACGATCCGCTTCGGCGTCGATCCGACGGGTCGCGCGGTCGACGTGCCGGTCCCGCCGCCAGAGCTCAACGAGGCAGAGAGCCAGGTGCTCGACTCGGTGATCGAGGGCCTGACCTCGGCCTTCTTCGTGGTCCCCGAGGACAAGCTGACCGCGGGCAAGACCTGGCAGGACAGCGACACGCGCGGGCGCGAGGGCAAGCTCGGCAAGTACGTCCAGGAGACCGCCGAGGGCGAGCTGGTCGGCCTCTTCGAGCACCAAGAGACCAAGCAGAAGCTCGCCCAACTGAAGATCGCGCGGGACCGGACCGAGACGACCACTACCAAGACCGGCTCGAGCGAGACCCGCACCCGCAGCAACACCACCGTGCTCTTCGACGTCGAGGGCAACTACCTGCGCGAGCTCGAGAGCAAGATGACCAGCACGCAGGGGCCCAACACGACCACGATCAACTTCGAGGCCGACTGGACCCGCTCGATCGCTGGCTCGACTCAAAAGCCCGCCGAGCCGGGCGAGCCAGCCGAGCCGGGCGAAGGCGCCGACACGGGCAAGCAGGTGCAGCGGATCACCGATCCCTGCGACGACGACTACGTCGGGCCCGACGAGTGCATGGATCCCTGCAACAGCAACTACATGGGCGAGGAGCCGTGTCCAGCCGCCGGTGAGACTTCTTAGCCCACCGACGTCGCAAAGCGACGTCGCGGCCGCGAAGCGGCCGTGCGTGGCTGAGTGCACGATGGCTGCGGGGGGCTAAACTAGTCAGGCCTGGGTTCGGGTGCGACCGCCTCGAGCGTCACGTCGAAGCGCTGGTCGCCTCGCGCGAGCTCGATGCGGAGCGACTGACCGACGCGGACGCGCGCGGGCGAGAGCAGCTCTTGGGCTGTCTCGGCGCCGAGCGTCGCTACGGATTGGCCATCGATCGTGATCAGCTCGTCGCCGGGGGCGATGTCGGCGGCTTGGGCGACGCCACCGGCCACGACCGAAAGCACCCATAGCCGATTCGGCCCGGGCTCGGTGTCGGGATCGGGCTTCGGCTCCTCGTCGAGGTCGGTGCCGGGCGGGCGCGGGCGATCGGCGAAGCGAGCGACCCGCGTGGTCATCTGCAGCTGCCCACGCTCGTCGATCGGGATGTCGCTCTTGGGCAACCCGCGGATCGTGCCGAGGTCGAGCGTCTCGCCGCCCTCGACCTCGAAGCTCACGCTCGCTACCTCGCCGCCGCCGTTCAACGACGCGTCACGATCGACGAACACCAGCGACCCTTCGCCCGGCGCGACACGATCGATCCTGAACCGGCCCTTCGCGTCGGTCTTGGGTCCCTGCCCCATCAGCAGACCGAGGCCGACCCCCGCATCGAACGCGCCCTCTTGGATCACCATCGCAGCGATCCCGGCCATCGGCTCGCCGGTGACCGACGCGACCAGCTCGCCTTCGAGCACCGCCCAGCCGCCGAGCTCCAGCTCGACGCGCTCGCGCTTGCCCGAGGCCAGCTCGACCTCGGTATCGGCGAAGCCCTGATCAGCCTTGGCGCTCAGCTCGTAGCTGCCCGGATCGAGCCGCTCGATGCTGAACCGGCCCTCCGCGTCCCATACCTCGAGCTGGCGGTCGACTGGCCCAGACAGGCTCAGGCGATAGCTCGTGACCGGCTTACCCCGGCTGCGGACCACGCCCTCGATCCCCGTCAGCGCCTCGAGCTGCAAGGTCACGCGCGAGCCGGGAGCGACCTCCTCCTGGACCGCTCGCGCGCCGCCACGATCGCCCTCGGCGACGACCTGGTAGGTCTTGCCGCGGCGCAGGTCCTTGATCACGAACAGGCCGTTCTCGTCGGTCAGCACCGGCGGCTCGGCGAAGAAGGCCGAGCGCGACCAGTCGCGCTGCTCGTCCTCGTCTTTCTCGGGCACCACGCCCTCGATCGTCTCCGGCTGATCGCGCTCGGGCTTGCGGCGCGCTCGTCCGAGCGACTCGAGCCCATCGTCGAGGCTCGCGGTCACCCACGCGTCCGCGACCGGCAACCCCTCGGCGTCGAGCACCACCCCCTCGATCACGCCGTCGCGCGGGACCACCCGCAGATCGAGGAAGGTCGTGTTGACGGTGTCCTCGATCGTGAGCGAGAGCGGCGCGTCGACGCCCTCGGGGTTTTGACCCTCGACCCAGTCGAGCGCCCGGCCGCGCCGATCCTCGACGACCACGCGGTGCTCACCGATGTCGAGGCCCCGAACCACGAAGCGCCCGTCCTCGCCGGTCGGGCTGCCGCCCTGCCCCAGGCCCCCGTTGATCGAGACCCCACCCTGCGCCTTTTGGCGCTCGACCGGCTCGATCGAGACCAGCACGTCGCGCTGCGGCACGCCGAGATCGTCGAGCACGGTCCCCGCCACGCTCGCGCGCGGGCTGAGCGGGATGACCACGCCCTCGAGATCCTCGCGCCCGAGCTGGATCTCGATCTCGCCTCGATCGCCGCTGTCGGCCTCGGCGACCAGCGTCAACGTGCGCTCGGAGAACGCGCCACCCGGAGTGACCGGGCCGACCTCGAACACCCCGGCGTCATCACTGCGACCGCTGGCTAGCGCGTCCGTGATCACGTTGAAGATCGTGCCGAGGCTGGCCTGGCCCGGATCGAATTTCAGGCTGATCCGGGCGGGCTGGGGCGGGTCGACGCGGCCACGAATGCGTACGCCAGTGTCGAGCTCGATGATCAGATCGCGGACGTCCTGATCCTTCACCACCGCCGTGGCGCCGATCGGGCTCGGCAGGTGGTCCTCGCCGATCGCCCCGACCTGCCAGGTGCCCGGGCGGACGCCGACGATCTCGAAGTAGCCGTCGCTGGCGCTCGGGGCGTTGGCGACCAAGAGCCCCGGCGGCGAGATGCTCCACCCTCCAACGAGCACGCCCTCGAGCGCGCCGTCCGGCTGTCCGCGGGGGACCACGAAGCCCGCAATGGTGAAGGCCGGCTCGACCCACAGCTCCACGTCGGAGACCTGCTCACCGATCCCGAGCGCGACCTCGACGGGCCCCGGGCTCGCCCAGCCCTCGGCGCGAGCCATCAGCTCGACCACGCCCGAGCGCATGCCCCGGAGCACGAAGCGGCCCTCGGCATCGCTGATCACCACGCTGCCGTCGGGCGAGAGGTTGGTCGAGAAGTCACCCCCGTTGCCCGAGTCGCTGAACGAGACGCGGGCATTTGGGACTGGGTCGCCGCTCGGGCGCGAGCGAACGATCCCCTCGATCACACCGCCGGGCACCAACTCGAAGTCCTGGACGCGAGGACCATCGCGGACCTCGGTCAGCCGCGTCGCGCTCACATAGTCGGCGTGCCAGGTGGTCAGCGAGTAGCGACCGTTGGCGACGTGCAAGCGGTAGCGGCCGTCCTCATCGGTCAGCGCGGCGAGGGGTGCTCGACCGAAGCCGAGATCGAGCTCGCTGGTGTCGCTGACCCGCACGAGCACGCCCTCGATCGCTCCGCCGCCAATGTCGCTCACGCGCCCGGAGAGCTCGTGACCGCCCTCGCGCACGACCAAGTCGAGGTTCAGCTGATCGACGCCCGACGCGACCCGGACGTCGGTCCGACTGCCGGGCAGATAGCCCGCCGCGCTGGCCGAGAGCAGGTACCCGCCCGGCTCGACGCCCTCGAGCAGCCAGCCACCGTTCGCGTCGGTGACCGCGATCGAGGGCTGGGTCGGCTCGCCAGGTGCAGGCGCCTGGCCTTGTAGGATGCCCTTGCGCGAGACCAACACCGCCGCGCCGGGGACCCCGGCGCCGTCGGACGCTCGGGTCACTCGACCGCCGATCTTGGCTGGCTGAGCCAGCTCTGCGCTGTCGCGCCGACGCTCGCGCTTGACCTCGAGCGCTTCGTCGCGGCTGAGCGGACGCTCGCTCACCGAGCCCTGCGTGTCCTCGCGCGAGCCGTTCGCCTCACGACCCCACAGCCACCAAGCACCGACGGCCAGCAGCGCGATCGCGAGGGCGACCAGGGACAGCACGATCGGCCTGCGGCCACTCTCGCTCATGCAGGGATGATGGCACGCGCGAGCGCATCGTCGTGGATCCCGAGTCGATGCCGGCCCACGATCGCCCGCTGCTCGTGCTCACGACATGACAATCGCCGAGCGGCCGCGGGCCCGGGTGATTCGGCTTGCACGCCCGCAGGTCCGGGGGTGAGACTCGCGCCGATGCCCTTCATGATCGAGATCCGCTATGCCGATCGCCCTGCCGAGATCCGAGGCTTCGAGCAGCCGATCGTGACCATCGGGCGCGAGCAAGGCGACCTCGCGCTGCGCGATCCGCTGGTCTCCGGTCGCCACGCCGAGCTGCGCTTCGACGGCCAGAGCGTGATCTTCCGCGACCTCAACTCGACCAACGGATCGTTCGACCACGGCAATCAGCGACTCCACGCCCCCAAGCCGATGCTGCCCGAGCAAGGCATCCGCATGGGCAACACCTGGATCGTGCTCAAGCCAATGGCCGGGGCCGCGGCTTCTGGTGGGACCGTGATGATGACGGCGATGCCACCCATGGCCCCGCCGCCCGGCATGGCCCCGAGCGCCGCACCGCAGTTCCCGAGCGGTCGCACGGGGCCAGCCCAGCTTCGGCTGCTCGATCTGCGCTGCATCAAGCAGCAAGAGTTCGGCGGCGACGAGCCCTTCTTGCTGGTCCGCGGCAACAAGGTCTGGTCGCACGACAACATGAAGTCGGGCATGTCGATCAGCCTGCGCGGGCTCGCAACCTTCCCCTTCGGCGACGAGATCGAGGTCACCCTGATGGAGAAGGACTCGGGCCGCGACGATCGGCTCGGCAGCGGCACGATCTCCGCCGAGCTGCTCGCCCGCGGTGAGCAGCAGTTCGACTGGGACGAGGCGGGTTGCCACTACCAGCTCCTCTATGAGGTCTTTTAGCGTTCTGGCGATTCCAGGCGTCGGGGCACGCGCTTGGAGATGCCGCAGGTGACCTCGTAGGGGATCACCCCGGCCCACTCGGCCAACTCGTAGACGTCGATGTGCTCGCGCCCCTGGCTGCCCAGCAAGGTGACGCGCTCACCTTCGCGGGCGTCTGGCAGGTCGGTGACGTCGACCATCGAGAGGTCCATCGTGATGTTGCCGACCACCGGGCAGCGGTGCCCGCGGACCAACATCTGCGCTCGACCGCTCATGTTGCGGGCGTAGCCGTCGCCATAGCCGACCGGCACGATGCCCAGCCGGCTCGGGCGCTCGAGCGTCTGGCGGTGGCCATACGAGACCTTCGAGCCAGCCGGGAGCTCGCGGATCCCGAACAAGCGCGAGTGCACGCTCATCGCCATGCGCAGGTTGGGCAGCTCGACCGCCGAGCTCGAGCCCGCGCCGTAGAGCGCGACGCCGGGTCGGACCATGTCGAGGTGCGCGTCGGCGAAGCGGACCAGCCCCGCGCTGTTGCACACGTGACGCAGCGAGGGATGGATGCCCCGCGACGCGAGCAGGCCCAGACAGTCGCGGAAGCGGGCCAGCTGGCGGCGACTGGTCAGCTCGTCGTCGGGATCGTCGGCGCAGGCGAAGTGGGTCATCACCCCTTCGATCTTCAGCTCGCCCTCGGTGTTGGCCTCGAACCAGTCGAGCAAAGGCGCGAGATCCTCGGGCAGCACGCCGAGCCGCGACATGCCCGTATCGATCTTGAGGTGGACCGGCAGCGTCGACGCGCCGGTCCGACGAACCGCGGCGCTGAGCAGCTGCAGCTGCGCGGGTGCCCACACGACCGGAGTCAGGCTGCCGTGCACGACGACGTCCTCGGATCCCGGCGCGACGCCGCCGAGCACCAGCACGGGCGCTCGCACGCCAGCCTGGCGCAGCTCGACGCCCTCTTCGATCAGCGAGACGGCGAGCCCCCACGCGCCCGCGTCGACGAACGCCCGCGCCGCGTCGATCGCCCCGTGCCCGTAGCCGTCGGCCTTGACCACCGCGAGCACGCGGCAGCGCAGGCCGACGTGCGCCTGCACGGTCCGGAGGTTGTGGGCCAGCGCCGACGCATCGATGCGCGCCCAGGTCGGACGGACCTCGACGACCCGCGGCTGTCGGCGATCGTGTTGGCGCCGCTCCGGGCCAAAGTAGAGGGGACCCGAGTCGCTCATGGGGACGCGTGAGGGTAACCGCACCGGGGTCCCGACGCGCAGGCTCGCGGGTAGCTTCCCGACACGCTGGGTCAGCCCATCGGCCCGGACGGGCCGATGAAGCCCAGCAGGCTGCGCACGTGAGCGAAGAGCCGCTCCGGTTCACCACCAGTCCCGACGCGGGCCAGCTCGAGTTGCTCGCCGCCATGGATCCGCACGCACAGCGACTCGCGCTCGTGGGGCAGCGCGCTGTGCAGCTCGACCCGCAGCAGGCGAGCGATCTGAGCGAAGCCGATGGTTCGGCGCGGCCAGGGCAAGGGGGCGAGCGGCTCGATCCGGAGCTCCCGCGCGTGTGGATCGATCGAGCTTCGTCGGCGGATCGTCAGCAAGGCGAGCGCGAGCGACAGGATCGAGATCGCTACGAGCACGCTCGACCACGCGTGGCTCAGCGCTGCCGCGACCGCGGATCCCCACCCTGCCACGAACACACCCAGACCAATCGACGCGAGCGTCAGCTCGCGGAGCAGCGCACGGCCACGCCCTTGCAGCAGCCGGGGCAGCTCGACGATCCGCGCGCGACGACCCCGGAGCAACAGCACCGACAAGCACAGCGCCAGCGCTGCGAACACGAAGCCTTGCAGCATGCGCAGGGCCACGCCGGTCGATGGCGGAGCCTCGCTGCTGGCCCACGCCTGCACCGGACCCACGAGCCCCGCTGCCACGATCAGCGCACCTACGCGGATCGTCCACGTCCACTCGAGCGTGCGACGAACGGAACCGGGCGCCGACATGACGCCCGGATAGACGAGACGCCCAAGTCAGCGATCCCGTCGACGGGGCAAATCGCCCCGCCCTCGGATGTGTGACGTGGATACGCCGCTCAGGCGCGGAGCGCTTGCTCGGGCTCGAACCCGCGCATCAACGACTCCCCGAGGATCATCCGACGTCCGCTCGAGCTGAGCAGCCCCGAGCGGGCCATCGAGCTCAGCGTCCGCGACACCGTCTCGCGGCAGGAGCCAACCATGCGAGCGAGCTCGGACTGCGTGGGGACGGGCGCGAGGATCCAGCCCTGATCGGTGGGCGAGTGGCGACCCTGGCGTTGGGCGAGGCGAATCAACGTCTGGCGCAGCCGCTCCTCGACGTCGCACAGAGCCAGCCCGCTAGCGACCGACTCCACGTCCTTGAGCTTCTGCGTCATCAACTTCATCAGCCGCACCATCGTGTTCGGGTCGCGGCGAAGGTGAGCGGCGAGCACCTCGCCGGGGATCCGAGCGATGTCGCTGGCGACCGCGGTCACGGCGGTGGTCGAGCTACCGACGCCATCGAGCGCGCAGCTCTCTCCAAACACGTCGCCCGGCCCGAGCGAGGCGAGGATGATGTCGCGGCCACCATCGACGGCTCGCGTCAGGTTCACCCGCCCACGCAGGACCACGTAGAGCCCATCCGCGGGGTGCCCCTCGCGCAACAACACCGTCCCACCACCTTTTCGAACCCGGACCACCGAGCGGGCCAGGCCCTCGAGCTCCTCCGGCCGGGAGGCCACGAAGGGCTCGATGCAGGCCAACATCTCATCGGCGGACATGCGCTCCAGCGGAATCGACGGTCGTACGGACTGCATTTGCCTGTGGCGCCGAGCACAGAGCATGCCAGGGCATAGGCCCAGACTGGCACCGTCTAACTATTTGAAATCACTCATGACCACATGTGCCACACCTGTGATCTGGATCTACGATCGACTGTTGTGTGCTTGCGACACCTGACGGGACGCTGCAACTGCGAGCAGTAATTCACGGGCCGGCCCGACCGCCGCGTGGGCGCCTGCACGTGACCGGTTTCGCTGATGTATAAGCCCGCGATGCCGACGATCCACCTCAACGGGGAACCCCGCGAGGTCCCCTCCGGCGCGACTGTGACGACCCTGCTGAGCGAGCTGGGTCTGGACTCGCGCCAGGTCGCCGTCGAACGCAATCGGGAGGTGGTGCCTCGTGCCCGCCACGCCGAGACGCTCCTCGACGAGGGGGACCACATCGAGGTCGTGACCTTCGTCGGCGGAGGATGACGCCCTGGACAACCAAGTCGACCCCACGAGCAACGAGACGAGCGCTTCGATCCAGACCGACACCTGGCAGCTCGCCGGTCGAACGCTGCGCTCGCGGCTGATCGTCGGCACTGGCAAGTACAAGGACGCGGACGAGACCAAGGCCTGCTTGGCCGCAAGCGGTGCCGAGATCGTGACCGTCGCGCTGCGTCGCGTCGATCTCTCGGCCCCGCTTACGGCCAAGCAGGCCTTGGTCTCGTCCGCGTCCTTGTACTTGCCAGTGCCGACGATCAGCCGCGAGCGCAG
>CBFGLP010001361.1:0-2439 GCA_965649595.1 uncultured Myxococcales bacterium
CGACTCGGCCCCTCGGTCGCGGGCGACCGACTCGGCCCCTCGGTCGCGGGCGACCGACTCGGCCCCTCGGTCGCGGGCGACCGACTCAGCGGCTCAGGCCGAGCCGAGACCTCCCCTCGACCGCGGGGGGCTGCGGTGTCGGGATCACTCATCTGCGGTAGCGCCCAGGCTACCGCAGATTCGTTGCCGCGAACCGGTAGTGGATCCTACCTACCAGACCTCGCAAACGGTCGCGGCGTGCATCTCGGTGCCAGCACCACAGGAGAACGCCGCCCAGAAGTCGGGCGAGTGCGAGAGCGGGACGTTGACCCGCTGCTTGGGCGGCGAGTGGGGGTCGATCTTGGCCAGCAGCGCGTCGATTTGCGGCGAGCTGATGCTGCACCACGACTGCGCGTAGCCGACGAAGAAGAGCTGCTCGTTGG
This sequence comes from uncultured Myxococcales bacterium, assembly GCA_965649595.1. GTDB lineage: Bacteria > Myxococcota_A > Polyangia > Nannocystales > Nannocystaceae > Plesiocystis. Next base: position 423 of record CBFGLP010001361.1, read on the forward strand.
TGAAGCCGTCGACGATCGACGTCTCACCGCCGCTCTCGGCCGCCCACGCTGTGTAGGCCGCGAACGACTCCTTGATGCCGCCGAAGTCGGCGATGTTCTCTCCGAGCGTCAGCTTGCCGTTGAGCTGGACGCCCGGCTGGATCTCGATCGCCCCGTAGGTATCGACCAGGCACTGGGTCTGGCTGTCGTAGCGAGTCGCGACCTCGGGCGCCCACCACTCGCGCATGACCCCGTCACCGTCGAACTTGCGGCCCTGATCGTCGAACCCGTGGGTCAGCTCGTGGCCCATGACCATGCCCATGGCGCCGAAGTTCATCGCCTTGGGGAAGTCCTTGTTGAAGAAGGGCGGCTGCAGGATGCCGGCCGGGAACAGCATCTCGTTCTGCAGCGGGTTGTAGCCCGCGTTGACGATCGACGCCGGCCAGTCCCACTCGGTCGGATCGACCTGCGTGCCGATCTTGCCGAGCTCGAACTTGGTCCACCAGGTGTTCGCCGCGACCGAGTCGGCGAACAGCGAGCCGCTGAACTCGAGCCCCTCGTAGGTCCGCCACTTGTCCGGGTAGCCGATCCGGTTCTCGATCTTCTGCATCTTGCCGACCGCGGCCTCGCGGGTCGCGTCGTCCATCCAACCGAGCTTGGCCAGCCCCGCCTGGAACGCGCCCTCGATCCGCATGATCATGTCGAGCGCGATCTGTTTGCTGTCGCCGGCGAAGGTCTGCTCGACGAAGGGCTGGCTGACGAGATCGCCGACGACCATGTTGGTCGCCTTGACGCAGCGCTCCCACCGGGGCGGCAGCGACTGCGCGCCGGTCAGCGCCGCGGCGAAGCGGAAGTTGGCCTGCACGACCTCGTCCGAGAGCTGATCGGCGGTGCTCGAGATCAGGTGAAAGCGCAGGTAGTCCTTGATCGCCTCGGGATCGGTCTCGGCGATCACCGTGCTCAACCCTTTGACGAACTCCGGGTTGCTGACGTTGATCTGCTGGACCTTGGGCACGCCGAGCGCCTTGAAGTAGGTCGCCCAGGGCAGCTTCGACTCCTTCTCGAGCCCCTTGCGATCCCAGCGGTGATAGACCGCCGCCGGGTCGCGCATGTCCTCGGGCGCCTTTTGCAGCTGAGCCAGCTTGGTCTCGAGCTGGACCACGCGCTCGGCCGCCATCGGTGCCGTGGTGTCGTCGTAGCCGACGAACTTCAGCATGCTGGCGACGTGGGCCTGGTAGGCGAGCAGCTCGGCCTGCTGGTGCTTGGGGTCGAGGTAGTAGGAGCGATCGGGCAGGCCGGTGCCGCCTTGGCCGAGGTCGGCGATGTGCAGGCTCGGCTCTTGGAAGTCGAGCGAGAGCCCGAACTCGAAGAAGCCGCCGAGCCCGACTTGACCCTCGAGCTCACCGAGCAGCTTGAACAGCGCGTCGGGCTTGCTCGGGTTGATCTTGAGCTTGGCGATGCTGGCCAGGTAAGGCTCGAGCGGGGTCACGCCAGCGGCGTTGACCGCCGCCTCGTCCATGCAGCCCTTGTAGAACGCGCCCGCGCGGCCCTGATCGGCCTCGAGGATCTGCTTGAGCACCGCATTGTTGCGCTCGGCCAGCTCGCCGAAGCCACGACCCCAGCGGGGCTTGTCGGGCGGGAGCTGGGTCTTCGCGATCCAGCCGCCGCACGCGAACTGGTAGAAGTCCTCGCAAGGATCGACGGTCGGATCGAGCGAAGCGACGACCTCTTGGCCGATCGGGTTGCTGCTCGTGTACGAGGGCGTTTTCGGGCCCTCGACCTGCTCGGTGTCGCCCTTGGACTTGTCACACGCACCGAGCACCAACACGCCCATCAACGGGAGGGCAAACGTACGAAACGCCTCGGACCTGGTCATCGCGGGCAGCATGCCCGATGGACCCGAACCGAGATAGGGAGGTTTAGACGACATGAGAGCTTGCTAGGCCCTCAAAACGCCGTGACCGGAATCACGAGACGCACCGCTTCGGGACTGGTTTAGCCCATGCCGAGCGCCCGGAGGTGATCGGGGTGGTTCTGC
>CBFGLP010001362.1:0-8059 GCA_965649595.1 uncultured Myxococcales bacterium
CGCTCAAGATCGACTGGTTCAACACCGCCAGCAACTACAAGGAAGTCATCTCGATGGCGGTCGACGCCAACGAGGCCGACGGCAACGCGTTCGTGACCGAGTACGCGGGCCCGAGCAACGTCATCCAGCCGACCTACATCAGCGACGCGTGGGATTCGGCCGCGATCGCGGCGCTCGGCGCCAGCCCGGTCGGGGTCATCGACGCGCTCGGCGGCCAGGGGCTGATCTCCTGCGATCCCGAGTGGAACACCGACTGCACCTACAGCCACCCGCTGCTCAAGCCGATCCTCGACCAGTACGTGCCGGTGCCCGACGGCGTTACGGCCGTCGACTTCTACGCGTGCCTGGACTGCTACGCCGACCTGATCGACCTGGCGGCTTGGGACGCGCAGGGCTTCGCGGACATGTTCGAGGAGCGGATCATCAAGCCGGCCGCGGTCGCGCGCGAGCTCGTCGAGGCAAACGGCTACCTGACCCGCATGTACACGACCATCTCGCCGGGCGAGATGAACGACGACCCGATCTTCCGTCGTCACGCGGAGCTGCCCGACGTGGCCTCGCTGCGACAGTCGACCCAGACCCTGCACTGCGACGGCTCGACCACCGTGACGATCCCCGATGGTCGGCAGGTCTACTTCCCGCCTGGCGCTCCGCTGACCTGGCCCGACTTCCAAGACGAGATGCCCTGGGAGGAGGACGTCCACCAGGCCAACATGGCCGACGACGCGCCGCTGATCAGCCTCGTCGACAACACGGATCGGATCAACGAGCTGCTCGAGGAGCACAACAAGGCCAACGGTGATCAGGACGGCGACGGCAACGGCAACGTCGGTGAAGACGCCGACGAGGCCGGCTGCGCGTGCACGGTCGACCAGGGCAAGGGTGGGCTGCTGTTCGGCTTTGCGACCTTGGGCCTGTTCGGCCTGGTGCGCCGCCGCCGGAGCTGAGCGCCCCTCATCACTTCGAGCTGACCAAGAAGCGGGCGTCGACCACGGTCGATGCCCGCTCTCGCTTTGCCGGTCTGGCTGCTCACAATCGTGCTAAGAACGAAGTTCGTGGGCCCCTCCGAGCGTGCTTTCCTCATCATCGGCTCCGGCTTCGGCTGCAGCGTCTCGGCTCTGCGCCTGGTCGAGAAGGGCTACGACGTGCTGATGCTCGAGAAGGGCCGCGAGCTGAAAGCCGAGGACTTCCCGAAGACCAACTGGAACCTGCGCCGGTGGTTGTGGATGCCCAAGCTGGGCTTTCGCGGGCTGTTCCAGATGCGCTTCTTCAAGCACGTCACCGTGCTCGCCGGCGCCGGCGTGGGCGGGGGATCGCTGGTCTACGCCAACACGCTGCCGATCCCCAAGCAGTCGTTCTTCCGCAACCCGGCCTGGGCCGAGCTGGCCGACTGGGAGCGCGAGCTGACGCCGCACTATCAGACCGCCCGGCGCATGCTCGGTGCGTCACCGGTGCCCTTCTTGACCCCGCCCGACCGGATCTTGAAGGCGGTCGCCGAGTCCCGCGGACAGCCGGACGCGTTCGAGCCGACCCACGTGGCGGTGTACTTCGGCACGCCGGGCAAGACCGTGTCCGACCCCTACTTCGAGGGCGCCGGCCCCGAGCGGACCGGCTGCAACCTGTGCGGGTCGTGCATGACCGGCTGCCGCCACGGGGCCAAGAACTCGCTCGACAAAAACTACCTGTTCCTCGCCCGCGCGCGCGGGCTCGAGCTGCGAGCCGAGTGCGAGGTCGTCGACGTGCGGCCGCTGCCCGAAGGTGGCTACGAGGTCGAGACCCGCGAGGGCCGGGGGCTGTTCAACTTGTTTCGGCGCAAGGGTGTGTACCGGACCAAACAGGTGATCTTCGCCGGCGGTGTGCTCGGGACCGTCGACCTGCTGCTCCGCCTGCGCGAGCGCTCGCTGCCCGAGCTCTCGCCGAAGGTCGGCGCACGGATCCGGACCAACTCGGAGTCGCTGATCGGTGTCGTCAGCGAGCGCCGCGACCAGGATCTCAGCAAGGGCGTAGCGATCGGGTCGATCTATCAGACCGACGAGCACTCGCACCTCGAGGTCGTCCGCTACGGCGCGGGCTCGGGCTTCTTTCGCACGCTGATGGCCCCGCACGTCGGCGGCACGGCGCCCGGGCCGATCAAGCTGATCCAGGGCTTGGGTCGGATGCTCCGCCAGCCGCTGCGCGCCCTCAAGAGCTACCTGGTGCCCGACTGGGCCAAGTTCACGATCATCTTGCTCTACATGCGCTCGACCGAAGGCACGCTGCGATTCCGTCGCAAGGGCCTGATCGTCAAGCGCATGGGCACCGACGTCGAGCAGGGGGACAAGCCGGTCGCGGCGATCCCCGAGGCGACCGAGCTGGCCGAGGCGGTGGCCGAGCACGTCGATGGCTTCCCGGCCTCGATCGTGACCGAGACCGCGCTCAACATCCCCACGACCGCGCACATACTCGGTGGCGCGTGCATGGGTCGCACGCGAGAAGCAGGGGTGATCGACGCCGATCACCGCGTGTTCGGCTACGAGGGGCTCTACGTGATCGATGGCTCGGCGATCTCGGCGAACCCGGGCGTCAACCCGAGCCTGACGATCACCGCGCTGGCCGAGCGGGCGATGAGCAAGATCCCGCCCAAGCGCGCCGAGGCTTGAGCCATGGTCCACATCGCTCTGCTCGGTGGCCTCGACCCGACCGGCGGCGCGGGCCTGCTGCGCGACGCGTGGACGATCGCGGCGCAGGATCCCGACGCGCGCGTGCACGCGATCGCGACCGCGCTGACCCGACAAGGGCACGCGCGCCCGGCCGAAGTCTTTCCGGTCGCGCCCGAGCGCCTCGACGAGGAGCTCGCGCGGCTCGACGCGCTCGAGCGGCTCGACGCGATCAAGCTCGGCATGCTCCCGGGCGAGCTCGTCGACGCGATCGCGGCCGCGCTCGGACGGTTCCGGCTCCGCGAGCCGCGGCCGAAGATCGTGCTCGACCCGGTGCTCCTCGCGACCGATGGCGGACGCCTGGGCGCGGCACCCGAGCAGCTTCGAGCGCTGGCGCGGCTCGTCGATCTCCTGACCCCGAACGCCACCGAGCTCGCGCTGCTCGGGCCGCTCTCGGGCGTCGCTGTCCTGCACAAGGCCGAGCTCGACCCGAGCGCACCCGAGCGCGTCCGCGATCGCCTGTGCATGCCCGAGGGTAGCGAGCACGTGTTCGAGCGCCCGCGAGTGGTCGGCCCCGATCCGCGCGGCACCGGCTGCGCGCTCGCCAGCTCGATAGCCCTGCACCTCGCTCGCAAAAGCTCGATGATCGACGCGGTCGAAGCTTCGATCACCTGGCTCGACGCCGCTCGTCAGCGGCTGCACCGCGGCCCCGATCGGCGCTGGCACCTGCGTCCGGGCGGCCTTCGGTCGAGCACCTAGCGCTGACCCAGCGCCCGAGTCCCCGCGAGGTTCACTGCCTTCAAGTTCGGCAGCCCCTCGAGCACCTCGACCCCTGTGGCGGTGACCACCGTCCCGGCCAGGTTCAGCCGCTCGAGGCTGGTGATCTGCGCGACGTGGGCCAGCGCCGCGTCGGTGATCAGCGTGTGATCCAAGCGCAGCTCGACGAGCTTCTCGAGACCGACCAGGTAGGCCACGCCCTCGTCGACCACGTCGGTGTGATCGAGCTCGAGCACCTGCAGGTCCTTCATTCCGGCGAGGTGCTTTAGACCGTGCTTGGTCACGCGCGTGTGGTGCAGCTCGAGCACGCGCAGGCGAGTCAGAGGCGCGAGCGACTCGAGGCCTTCATCGGAGAGCTGCGCGCCACCGAGATCCAGCACCTCGAGCGCGGTCAAGGTCGCCAGCTGCTTGGCCGCCCGGTCATCGAAGCCGTCGAGCGCGATCGACAGCTCGCGCAGCCCGACCAGCTCACCGAGGTGAGGCGCGAGCGGATCGGCCAACGTGCCCGGGGTCAGGTCGAGCTCTCGCAGCGCGGGCAGCTGGGCCAGCGCCGCGAAGCCGTCGCCATCGATCGTGCGGTTGCGGAGCCGGATCTCCTCGAGCTTTTGCAGCTCGACCAGCGCCGCGAGCCCGGCCGAGCTCACCTGCGAGCGATCGAGCTCGAGCACGCGCAGGCCCTCGAGCAGATCGAGGTAGTCGAGGCCCTTGTCACCAAAGCGCGAGCAGCTGCAGATCAGCTCGTCGATCGGCAGGTCCTTGATGAAGAGGATGCTGCTGTCGTTGAAGCCGGTCCCGGACCACTCGAGCCGATGCAGGTGATCGAGCGGCTTGATCTGGTGCAGCGAGTAGTTGCCGATCGTCGTGTCGATCAGCGCGAGGCTCTCGAGCTGCTTGGCCTTGCCGACGAACACCATCGTCCGGTGGGTCGCCCAGGCGCCCTCGATCCGGACGTCTCGTATATCTCGGAGGATCCCGAAGATCTCGGCTACGTCGCTGTCGGAGGCGAGCTCGCGGAGCAGGATCGAGCGTGGCGAGATCTTCCGGCCCAGCGGCTTGAGAGCGTCGGGCTCGGCATGCACGCGCGTCAGCGCCAAGCTCTCGAGCCCGTGCAGCTGCGCGAGTCGAGCGACCGTCACTGGGTCGAGCTCGAGGTCGACCAGCTCGAGCTCGCGAAGACGCTCGCCGAAGGCCGAGAGTCCTGCGTGCACTGCAGCTTGGCAGCCGCTGATGCGGAGGCTGCGTAATCGCGGCGCTCGCTCGGCCACGGTATGGAGATCGAGCCCCTCACAGCGCGGGTGCACGCGCGCTGCCGCTACCTGAGGCTGGGCTGGATCACCGTTCTCGACCGCTTCGGGATCGTTCTGACCGCTCTCGCCGCTCGCGTCGCCCGAGCTCGAAGAAGGACTCGGACCCGCGGGCAGGGGCAGGGGCCGCTCCTGCGCATCGAGCTCGGAGAGCGCGAGATCGAGGGCCTCGACCTCGGACAGATCGACGTCATCGAGCTGTCGCGCGTCTGCGATCACGACGCTGACCCGAGGCACCGCGCGGACTGGCTGTTCGGTGGGACCTGATGGGACCACCACCGCCTCGGCCATCTCGACGACCTCGGTTGGCTCGTCGGCACCACAGCGACACGCCGACACCATCGAGAGCCACGACGACGCGAGCATCGCGAGGCCCAGTCGGCACCATGTCCGTGGGCTCCGACTGCGGTCTTTTGCCCCACTCGTCGGACGCGAGCGCCCTCCAGCAAGCTGGAGCTCGTTCGGTTCGGCTGACTTCGTAGACGCGATCACCGTGGATTGAACCAGTCAGTCCGCATCGTCTTCGGCGAGCAGTCGATCGACGTCGGGACCGATGTGCCCGGGAAGCTCGCACAGCAAGAGCGGCTCGTCGACGTGGAACACCCGACATCCGTTGGCTCGTGTGTCATCCGCGACGCAGTCGAGCGAAATGCCTCGGATCTCTGCGAGGCGTTTCGCTACATCGACGACGAACGCAGGCTCGTTTGCGCGAGGACGTCGTTCGGTCGGCGTCTGATCTGGCGCATCCGTCTCGATCAGCACGCGATCCGAAGGCACTGCGCGCGCTGCTTCGATCACCTTGCGCGCGTTGGGCAGTGTCAGGTTCCCCGCGAACGACACGTAGTGGCCCGCGTCGACGAGCTGACGAGCCATCTCCGCACTGCCCGAGTACGCGTGCATCACCGAGGGCGGAGTGGGTCGCTCGCGCAGCAGCTCCAGCATCACGCCATGCGCACGCACGCAGTGGATCGTCAGCGGCATCCCCGTCTCGCGTGCGAGGTCCAGCTGAGCGCGGAACACCGCAACCTGGTGCTGACGCTGTTCGGGGTCGCGTGCTCGGCCAAAGTCCAGTCCGCATTCGCCGATCGCGCGTAGGTTTGAAGGTGGTCGCGCGATGCGCATGCGCAGTTGCGCGAGCAGATCCCTAGTTTTGCCTGGCGTGACTTCAGACACGAAATAAGGGTGTAGGCCCCAGGAAAACAAGGTTTGTATGGCTTGGAAACTTGGGAATCCTGCCAAGGTTTCCCAGTCCGAATTGTCTACAGAGGCCAGCAAAATCGCGCGTATACCGACTTTACGGGCTCTTTCCAGGAGCCGTGCGCAGGAGTAGCCGCGTGAGCTCCGCGAACGGTGTATGTGTGCATGTGTATCGAAAAAGTACAGCATCGCTGTAGTCGTCGCGCGATTGACGCTTTGGAAGTCTCGCTGTAAAAATCCGCGGTCCCTGCCCCAGGTAAATCCCCATGGCGAACAGCAAAATTGAACGCGTCCTCCGCCACGATGGCATCGTGGCAGTCCTCGACTGGTACACCGACCCCGCTCAGGGTCAGGAGCCCGAGTGGGTTGGCGACGAGCGGTGGAACCCGATCGTCCTCGAGGCGGTGAAGCTGCGGCAGATCGCAGCGGAGCCCTCGGTCCGTGTGCTGGTCGGCGATCATGCCGTCCTCGTATCCGGCGACGACAAGCACGTGGTCGGCGTCGTCTTCATCAAGGGTCATCCCGTGGTGAAGTCGGTCGTCCGCATGGTGCGGCAGCTGCTGCGTCCGCGCCAGTCTCAGCCGACGGCCTCCGTCTGAGCCAGTGGTCCGATCCTAGCTCTCACGACCAGGAAGGTTCCGTGAGACGGCCGCGCACCTCCGGTGCGCGGCCTTTCTCGTTTCAGGCCAGCGATCGCTGCGGCGTGGAGTGTGGCATAGCTGCGGGATGCCGCTCCCGTCCGCCGCGGATCCTCGCGCCGAGCCACGCGCCCTCGACCGACGCTTCGTCGCGGCTCTGCGCGCCGAGCTGGGCGACGACGCGCTGCTCGACAGCGACGAGGACCTGCGCTTCTACGGCAGCGACCGCTGCCGCGGAGGATGGCCGGTCGCGCCGAGCTTGATCGTGCTGCCGCGGACGATCGCGCAGGTCCAAGCGCTGGTTCGTCGCTGCGCGGCCGAGCGAGTCGCGATCGTGCCCTCGGGCGGACGCACCGGCTTGACCGGTGCCGCGACCGCGACCGCCGGTGAGCTGGTGCTCTCGCTCGCACGCATGAGCTCGGTCGTCGAGATCGATCCTGCGAGTCGGCTGATCCGCTGCGAGCCCGGCGTGACCGTGCAAGCCGTGCAAGAGGCCGCGGCCTCGGTCGGGCTGCTCTACCCGGTCGACTTCGCGGCCAAGGGCTCGGCCCACATCGCCGGCTCGATCGCGACCAACGCGGGCGGGGTCAAAGTCCTGCGCTACGGGCTGACCCGCGAGTGGGTGCAGGGCCTCGACGTCGTGCTCGGCGACGGCGAGCTGCTCTCGCTCGGTGGCGAGCTGGTCAAGAACAACACCGGCTACGACCTGCGCCAGCTCTTCATCGGCTCCGAAGGCACGCTCGGGATCATCGTCGGCGCGACGCTGCGCTTGTGTCAGCCGCCCGCGGGTCAGCTGGTCGCGCTCTGCTCGTTGCCCGACGACGCCGCGATCGCGCGCTTGTTCGCGCGGGTGCGGGCTTCGACGCTGCTGCTCTCGGCGTTCGAGTGCTTCGATCGCGGCTGCGTCGATCGGGTGATCGAGCACCGCGGACGCGAGCAGGCTGGGCCGCTCGCCGAGCTCGGACCCCAGCAGGTCCTGATCGAGGTCGAGCACGGACCCGACGAGCGCGAGCGGATCCACGACGCGCTGATCGAGCTGCTCGGCGACGCGCAGGAACATGGCGAGGTGCTCGACGCGGTCGTCGCCCAGGGCGACACCCAAGCACGCGAGCTGTGGGCGTGGCGCGAGGACATCAGCGAGTCGCTGCACCGGTTCAGCCCGCACAAGGCCGACGTCGCGGTGCCGGTCCGCCAGGTGGTCGCGTTCATGCAGCGCTGGCGAGCGGAGGTCGCCGAGGCGCTGCCCGAGATCCCGGCGCTGGTGTTCGGTCACGTAGGTGACGGCAACCTGCACCTCAACTTGCTCGCCCCGCCCGGCCTCGATCACGCCGAGTTCCTCGCGCGCGTGCACTCGTTCGACGCGCGCTCCTACGCGCTGGTCCGCGCGCACCAAGGCAGCGTCTCGGCCGAGCACGGCATCGGCCTGCTCAAGCGCGACTTCCTCGGCTACCGCCGCTCGCCCGCCGAGCTCGCGCTGATGCGCAGCATCAAGGCCGCCGTCGATCCG
>CBFGLP010001363.1:0-3869 GCA_965649595.1 uncultured Myxococcales bacterium
AGCGCGAGTAGCTCATCGGCTCGGTAACCACAGATCTCGGCAAGCTTGCGGTTCACTCGCACAAACCGCCCGCTGAGCGGGTCCACTTCTGCGGTGCCGACGCCCAGCATCTCGAAAAACGTGTGGTGGCGTGCGGTGAAGCCCACGTTGTCGAGGTCGTTGTGCTTGCCGCCAGCCCGCAGGCAGCGCTGAGCCGAGGCCGCGCGGGTGTAGTCGCGTTGATCTCGGCCGGTGAACACGTCCTTGAACTGGACCATCCCCGCGTTCACGAACAGCAGCGAGGGATCGTTGAAGGGCACCAGCGGCGAGCTGGTCACCACGCGATGGCCTCGATCGCGGAAGAACTCGAGGAAGCCGGAGCGGAGCGCGTGGGCGTCGGCGAAGTGGGACCGGGAGGCCATGGGAGCGGGAGGATAGCCCCGCCGTGCGCAACGGAAAGCGGGCCCGAAGATGGCCGCGGGCGCCGCTCGATCATCGGGGCGTGAGAACTCTCGTAGCCCATACGCCGTCTGGCTGCACGAGCTGGCATCTTTCGCCGCCACGGCTGAGCATGTGCCGTGCTCGAGCCCTCGCGCTTGCTGGTGTCTCGGATGTCGACGCACGAGACGTGGCTAGCCCGTGGGGTTGCGGGCGAGACACGGTCCACGAGCAGAGTCGCGCCAAAGCACGCCCTTCGCATGCTCCGCCTGCACGCCGGCGCGCCTGCGTTCCTGGACAAGCTCGTACGCTTGCTGGCCTTGTCCGAGTCGCCGACCGATGCCGAGCTCTGGGCTCGCGTCGAGCGAGACCTCGTCGCTGGTCGTCTGCACCTCGAGCATCACGTACGCGCTCCCGAGCTTGTCCAGGTCAGGTTGGCGTACTTCAATGTGCAGAACCTGCTCGCGTGGCGGCTCGATACGCGGCGTGGGAAGCAGATCCAGCAAACGATCGCCAATAACAACGTGGGTCGGAGTGACGCGAAGAGCTTGGTGGTCGAGACGCGCATCGCTTTCACCGAGATCTTCGAGACACGCGTGCTCAACAAGACCAACCAGATTCGCCAGATCGGGGAGACAATTTACATTCTCGTTCTCAGCCATACCCCGGCGGGGCATCGGGATACATTTTGGCCCGATGCTACCCAAAGCGTGGCCCGCTCGAGACTGCAAGGCAATCTTTTATATTTTCCACGTGAACCATCAATCGTGGCCCGCCGAGATACACACGATCAACGCCCCCGAACTCCAAGTTGAAATTGACATTTCCAGCGGCCAGACAAGCACGACGCGCATCGTCGCCAATTATCTATCGGGCAGCTCCAGCATAATGTTTTCGGCGGTCAACCATGACGACCAAGACGCACTGTTTGCAGCCATAGGCTCCAGACACAGCAGCAACGCGGTTCTCGACGCATCCCCCAGTCCGTGGTCTACCGCGTCGCTGAGGCACCACGCGCCCCTGAGCACCCCACGCGCCCGCAGTGCCAAATGGCGCGCTCGACAGGAGCCATATCGCCCCGACTCGACCGGAGCAGACCCCGGTCACGCAGTGACCGGAGCACACACAACCGCGTCGGTACTACCCTCGGGCTCATGACGACCCTCGTATCCGACAAAGAGCTGCCCTTCGATCCCGACGCTGACGAGTTCATCCGCGATCCCCACTCGGCCTTTCGACGCATGCGTGAAGTAGCGCCGGCCTACGACTGGCAGGCCCGACAGGTCCTGCTCTTCACGCGCCACGATCACGTACGGACGCTGCTCGCCGATCCGCGCCTGACCGCGCAGAGGACCGCGTGGGAGCACTACCAGCCGGGGGTGTTCGCGGACGAGCGCTTCCGGGCGATGCGTCGCTTCATGGCCGGCAGCCTGAGCACGCTGCCCGACGTCGATCATGGGCGGGTCCGCAAGCTAGCGAGCGTCGCGTTCACGCCGCGCGCGGTCGAGCGGCAGCGCGAGGCGGTCCGGCGGATAACCGAGGAGCTGCTCGATCAGGTCGTCGCGGCCAGCGAGGACGGCCAAATCAACGCGCGTGCGTTCGCCGAGGGGCTGCCGATCGCGGTGATCGGTGAGCTCGTCGGGGTCGCGGCCGAGCTGCGCCCGCGCTTTCGTCAGTTCGCGTGGGCGGTGATCCGTTCAATCCAGCCCGACCTCCCACCCGAGCAGCTGGGCGAGATCGCCGACATCATGACTCGAGGTGAGGAGCTGATCGAGCAGGTGATCGCCGAGCACCGAGAGCACCCGCGCGACGACCTGCTCAGCGATCTCCTGCGCGCCCGTGATGGTGAGCAGCTATTGAGCGAGGACGAGCTGCTCTCGCTGATCAGCAGCCTGCTGGTCGCCGGCTCGGACACGACCGTGCATGGGCTGTGCTTCGCGATCTGGAACCTGCTGCGCCACCCCGAGGCGCTCGCCGAGATCCGAGCCGACCGCAGCTTGCTGCGCAACGCGATCGACGAGTCGCTCCGGCTCGAGCCCTTCGCTAAGTTCGGCAGCGTGTTTCGCTATGCGCTCGAAGACTTCGAGCTGGACGGGGTCCGGATCCCCAAGGGCAAGATGGTGATTCCGGTGATCACCGCGGCCGCGCACGATCCCGCCGTGTTCGCGCAGCCGGAGCGCTTCGACATCCGTCGCGATCTGTCGGAGTCGGTCAACTTCGGGTTCGGCCGCCACTTCTGCCTCGGGGCCCACCTCGCCCGGCTCGAGATCGAGATCGCGATCACGACCTTGTTGCTCGATCGCTACCCGCACGCAAAGCTGGTCGGCGAGCCGGAGTTCGAGCCCAGCATGCTGCTGCGACCGATGGCCAAGCTCATGATCGCGATTTGAGCCCGGGTGGGATCAGCCCGGATGCCGAATGTCCTCGCCGCGGACCATGAACACCACCTGCTCCGCGACGTTGCACGCGTGGTCGCCCATCCGCTCGAGGAACGCGGCCGCCTCGATCACGTGGACGCCATACTCGAACGACGCGCTGCCGCTGCGCATCCGCTCGAGCGTCTCGGAGTAGACCTGTTGGTGCAGCGCGTCGACCTCGTCGTCGCGCGCGATGACCTTGTGGGCCAGCTCGGTGTCGCGCTCGACGAAGGCGTCGAGCGCCTCACCGATCATCTCGCGCACGAGCTCGGCCATGCGCTCGATCGCCGGGTGCACCGTCGCCTCGGTCGCGCCGAGCTCGGCCAGCTTGCGCGCCCGCTTGGCGACGTTGACGGCGAGGTCGCCGACCCGCTCGATGTCGGTGACCATCTTCATGGCCCGGGTCACGAAGCGCAGGTCCGAGCCCATCGGCTGGCGGCGAGCGAGGATCTTCAAGCACATGCTGTCGATCTGCATCTCGGCGTCATTGACCGCGCGGTCGGCCTCGGCGACCGCCTGCGCGAGCTGGACGTCGTGCGCGAACAAGGCCCGCGCGGCTTGGCCGATCATCTGCTCGATTCGGCCGCCCATCCCGAGCAGCGCCTCGTTGAGCATGCGCAGCTCGCCTTCGAAGTCACGATGAATGTGGCGCGGGCGTCCGCTCGTGTCTTCATCCTCGGCGACGCGCGCGGCCCGGCCCTGCCCAGCAGAGTGGCTGTGGGGTCGCGCCGCCAGCTTGGCTTCATCCGATTTCTGACTCATCTGCTGCTCCTCCGACCGCCGTCCAATCATGCTAGCGGAATTGTGGAGGTGTGCGTGCACGATTCCATGACCACCAACGAGCCAGCGCCGAGCTGGAGCCGGGAGCGGAGCCATCCGCTCGGTTAGCTAGCCAAATTTGCCGGTGATGTAGTCCTCGGTTCGCTTGTCGGTCGGCGCAGTGAACATCACGTCGGTGTCGCCATACTCGATCAGCGCGCCGTCGAGGAAGAATGCGGTCCGTTGAGACACCCGCGCGGCCTGCTGCATGTTGTG
>CBFGLP010001364.1:0-3153 GCA_965649595.1 uncultured Myxococcales bacterium
GCGAACACTCGGACGACCTCCTGCGAGCTCCGCGGCGTCGTGATCCACTCGCCGAGCGTCTTGCCGGCCACGAACTCCATCGCCAGGAACACGCGCCCGCGATGCTCGCCGACGTCGTGGATCGTGACGGTGTTGGGGTGCGTGAGCCGGGCCATCGCCTGGGCCTCGCGCAGGAGTCGACCTCGACCCGCGCTCGTGTCGACGCCGCCGAGATCCGCGTGCAGCAGCTTGATCGCGACCTTGCGATCGAGCTCGGGATCGTAGGCCGCGAACACCTCGCCCATCCCGCCCGCGCCGACCCGCTGCAAGATGATGTAGCGACCGATCTGCTCACCGGGAGTCGGCGCGCTCGCGCTCATCGCGGTCCGGGGAGGCGCTGGCGTGGGATCGCCCGCCAGCGTGGGATCGCCGTCGAGCGAGCCGATGTCGAGGTCCGCTGCCGCCGTCTCCTCGATGCTCGGCGGACGGGCGCGGGGTCCGGTGGCGTCGCGCTCGCTCACGCGCACGACTCTACCAGACTGGTCCCGATTCAGCCCCAGTGGGTCGTCACTCGAGCGTCAGCGACGATCGGGACCGAATCGATCAGCTCCCGCATCGCCTCGACCATCACCCGCTCGACGATCTCCCGGCCCTGCTCGGCCCGATCGCTCGGGACCTCGGCCAGGTACTCGTCGTGTACGACCAGCACTCCGCGGCCGCCGATGCTCGGGAGCTGCTCGTGCAGGCGCAGCATCGCCAGCTTGAACCCCTCCGCCGCGCTGCCTTGCACGGGGATGTTCAGCGCCGCGTTGAACGAGAACTGCCCGGCGGGGAACGTCCGCCGCCGGCCCATCACGGTGTGCACGGTGATCGGCTCGCGCTCGGCGATCCGCGACAGCCCGCGCACGCGTCGATGCCACGCCGCGATGCCTGGGAAGGTGCGAAAGAAGGCATCGCGCGCGTCCTCGGCTTGGCGGTCGTCGAGCTCGAGCCCGTACGAATCCTTCGCGTAGCTGCGAAAGCGCTTGGCCCCCATCCCGAACAGGAACCCGAAGTTGACCGCCTTGGCGAGCTTGCGCTCGTGCTCGTCGATCGCGTGCTCCGGCTTTCCGCTGAGGTTCGCGGCCGTCGCTCGGTGCGGATCGCGGCCGGCACGAAACACCGCGCGCAGGGCATCGCAGGGGGCGAGGTGAGCCGCGACGCGCAGCTCGATCTGGGCGTAGTCCGCGGTCACGAACACGTACCCAGGCGCGGGCACGAAGCAGCCGCGCAGGCCCGGGGCCGTGTGCTCGGCCGGCACCTGCTGCAAGTTGGGATCGCTGCACGAGAACCGGCCGGTGTCCGTCGCCAGCGGGTGCAGCCGACAGCGAATCCGCTGATCCGGATCGACGTGATCGCGCCCCCACCAGCGATAGGTCGAGATCAGCTTGTCGAGCCGGGCCATGCGATCGGCGTCGCGCAGGGCCTCGGGCAGCGAGTCGAATTCGTTGCGCTCGCGCACCCAGCCGCCCGCGATCCGCTCGAAGCTCGCTGCATCGATCCCGACTCCGGCGCGCTCCATCGCGACCACCGCGGGGACCAGCTCGCACTCGAAGCGATACACGCTCGCCAGCCTCCGCTCGCGCAGCTTGGGCGTGTAGATCTGCATGAGCGCGAGCAGGGCTTCGGCCTCGCACGCGAGCCGCTCGTCCTGCTGAGCCAGCAGCCCCTCGGGCAGCTCGCATCCGATCGTATCTCGCAGACACACGTCGACCGGCCGGTGGTCGCGGCGCCGGTCCGCTCCTTCCGCCAGCAGCGTCGCCGCCGTCGTGACGCAGCCGTAGCGGTGGGGTAGGGCGGCGTGCTCGGCCAGCCCCGCGAGCACGGTGAGGGTCGACTGCGCGTGGGCGAACACCAGGTAGGGCGGCGGCTCGTCGGGCTGCTCTTCCCAAAGTGGGGCTAGCAGCGAGATCGCGCGATCCGGCCCCAGCAGCTCTCGCTCGAGCACCAGCACCTTCGTGTGGCCCGGCTCGTGGAGCGCCGCGTCGTTGCTCTCGGGCACTGCGATCGCTACTTGCTCGAGCACCGCCCGGCGCGGGTCGTCCCCGATGCGCAGCGGCGCCCCGTCGGGTCGGCGCAGATCGAGCGCTAGTCCCAGCGCCCGAGGCTTGCGAGCGCGAATGCGCTGAATCGCCGCCTGGGCGCGGTCGAGCTCGCGGGCGCTCATCCGCACGGGCGTCGGCCACTGCGGGCGTGCGGTGACCTCGATCTGCGGCGCGCGAGCGATGCCCCAGTGTATCCCGGAACTCGTGCTCGAGCCCCGCCCGCGCGTCTGATCGCCCGAGTCGGGTCGGGTCGCTCGCGCCATCCCGCAATCGCGACGCTAGGGCGCCACGGCGACGGCGTGAGAACCACCGCGAGCCCAGCTCCACGCACGAATACCCGTGCGAGCCCACGCACGCACGCCGAGGCCCCGCTGCCCAGCGGTCATGCAGAACCGCCCTTGCGTGGCGACCTCGCTCGAGCGGGGCTAGAAATCCAAGTCGGCCGACATCGCCATCGCTCACGCAGCGCATCACCTCGCTGCGTCCGATCGATTGCCTGACGTTGCTCCAAACTCGTTCGCGCCCCCGCTGCGCTCTGGAAGTCGACGATGCCGAGCCCTATGCAGGAAGACGCCATGACTGCCCACGTCTCCACGGAGCCCACCAGCCTCCCGGTCGTCTCCGCGGGTCGAGCTCGTGCCAAGGAGCCCGAGCGCCGGCTCAAGCCCCCGGTCGATCCCCAGACCCTCGTGCACCGCCAGCTGCTCGGTGGAGATTTCTGGCGCCGGATCCCGGGCTACCAAGACGTCGACGAGCCGACCTTCCTCGACTACCGCTGGCAGATGAAGCACTCGGTCACCAAGGTCGCGCAGCTCGAGCAGGCCGTGCAGCACTTGGTCGCGCCCGAGTTCATCGCCGACGTGCGCGAGGGCCTGCATCACGCCCCGATGGCCGTGCGGGTCTCGCCCTACATGATCTCGCTGATCGACTGGTCGAACCCCTACGCCGACCCGATCCGCCGCCAGTTCATCCCGACCTTCTCGGAGCTGCTGCCCGATCACCCCAAGCTCGATCTCGACTCGCTGCACGAGATGGCCGACGCCCCGGTGCCCGGCCTCACGCATCGCTACCCCGACAAGGCGCTGTTCCT
>CBFGLP010001365.1:0-5837 GCA_965649595.1 uncultured Myxococcales bacterium
GATCGAGCGCACCGACGGCGGCGCTCGGCGGTCCGATCGTGCGGGTCGAGCCGGTCGGCAGATCCGCGAGCGCGCGGGCGCGAAGCTCACGACGGTGGCTGGGATCGAGCTCCAGCAGGCCATCGAGCTCCACGCTCGACAGGCTCAGATCCAGCAAGCTCGCCTGCGAGCGCTCGCCCTCGCGCAACGACACATACGCGGCGTCGGTGTAGCTCAGCTCGGGCCGCCGCGCGGCCAGCCACGCGGCGTAGAGCGGCAGCTGCAATTGCGTGCGCGCGAGCTGGTCGTAGCGCAGCCGATCGCTGACGCGCCCGGACTTGTAGTCGATGATCAGCCCCTCGCGCTCGCGCCCGTCGCCGCGGTAATCGACGCGATCGACTCGGCCGACCAGCTCGAACACGCGGCGACCGGAGCGGTCGGGGATCCGCAGCGGCTCGCCCTCGTTGCGGGTCTTGTCGTTCGGATCGGGCAGACCGAAGCCGCGCTCGAACTCGCCGGGCTCCCACGCCTCGATCGCGTTGCGGCGCTCGCCCTCGAGCAGGCGCAGGAGATCACGACGGATGAGATCGCGGTGCAGCAGCCAGAGCGGACGCGGGCCGATCCGCTCGCGCTCCTGCCAGCGATCGAGCACGAGGTCGCAGATCTCGAGCGCGACTTGGTTCTCGCGCCAGGTCTGCTCGCCGCCCTGCAAGGGCGTGAGCCCGACCCGACGCAGCTCCTGCATGACCTCGGCGAGCACGAGGTGGCGGACCTCGCCTTGCTCGAGCGCGTCGAGGTCGTCGCGCGGCGAGGGCCGCGGGCGCAGGCGCAGCACTCGACCGGCGAAGAAGCGGAACGGACAGGCGGCGTAGTGCTCGAGCGCGGTCGCGGAGCCCTGCCAGACCCGCAGCGGCGGCTGGTCGCGCGGCGGCGCGGGGGACCAGTCGAACTCGAGCACGCGGTGCGCGAGCGAGAGGGCGCGGCCTTCGAGGCGAACCTGCGCGCGGATCGGATCGCGGGCGTGGTCGTGGATCCAGGCGATCGCCGAGCGAAGCTCGGGCCGAGCCTGCTGAGCCAGCTCGAGCAGGCTTGCCCCGACTCGATGATCGGCGGCCGGATCGTCGGTCGCGGCGAGCAGGTTCAGGCGCGTGAGCACCTGACCACGGGTGCTGCACAGCGCGAGCGCTGGCACGACGCTGCCTTCGAGCTCGCGCGCGTGTACGAGCTCGGGGGTGCTCAGCGCGTCGCGGACGGCGATGAACCAGCGCGAACGCAGGAGCTCGCGCCCCTCGGCGTCCTGGCGATGGCAGCTCAGCACGATCCGCTCGTTCGCGCCGGCGCTGGCGAGCGCGAACGCGGTCGCGTCGGCGAGGCCTGGCTGCGGGAGCACCGGTCGACCAGCGGCGCGATCGAGCACCTGTCGATCATCGTCGTCGAGGAAGGGCACGCTGCGGCCAGGCCCCGGCAGCTCGCCTTCGACGGCGTGCAGGATGAACAGGTAGTCCGTCGACGCGCCGGCAAACTCGGCGAGGTCGCGCAGCGCGATGCCTGAGCCACGCACGCCAGCGGGCGGGCTCGCGAGGCCGCCGAGCGCAGCTTCGAGGTGACCGCGAAAGTCCGTGAGCGAGATCCTCTGCTCCGCGATCCCGACCGCCTCGGCGGCCTCGACCAAGCCGTGGCCCGCGACCTCGAGCGCCTCGAGGGCCTGACGATCGCGAGCGAGCGCAGCGATCGCGTCTCGCTCGAAGCGGCGCTCGCGAGCCCCGAGCCCGACGCCCGGGAGGCTCAGGCAGCGGTGCGGGACGCCGAGCGTACGCAGGGCCGCGAACAGGGCGTCGAGGTGATCGGCGAGCGTGGCATCGAGCGGGAGCCGAAGCCGCTCGAAGTGCTTGTCCCAGTCGTCCGCCAACGCGAACACGCGCAGCGCTCGAGCCTGACGCGACTCGCTGGGGTGGCTCTGCAAGCGAGCGGCGTGCTGGCGCAGACGAGCGAGGTGACCCGGGGGTCGATCGTCGCGCGAGCCGGCCTCGCGCAGGGCTTGGATCAACGCGGCGGCACCTCGTCGCGCGACATAGGCCGACTCGAGCACCACGGCCAGCTCCTCGCGCGGGAGCTGCCGCTCGGCCGCCTCGATCAGCGTGAGCGCGAGCCGCAAGGGAGCCGCGTGCTGCAAGAGCGGGCGCTGGCGCAGCTCCTCCCAGGGCAGCTCGGCGGCGTCGAGGGCGGCGACGATCCGCTGGCGATGCCAGGCGAGCCGCGGGACCGCGATCGTGATCTGGTGCGGCGCGACGCCTCGGTGGAGCAGCTCGCGGATCGCCGCGCACACGCCACGCAGCTCGGCTCGCACGTCGCCAGCATCGATCAGCTCGACGCGCTGGCGCAGCTGCGGGTCGACCAGCGAGCGAGCCTGACCAGCCGCGACGAAGGGCAGCACGCCGACGCGGCCGAGCGGGTTGGCTCGTGGTCCCGCGAGCGGGCGAGCGATCACCTCGACTGCTGGCGCCTCGTCGAGCAGCGCGCGGCGAGCCAGCTCGAGCGCGCTGACCAGCTCGGACCCGATCATCCCGAGCGCGGGCGGGACCTCGGGCACGATCACCCGCACGCGCACGCCGACCCACGCGATCGCCTGCAGCATGCGAGCGCGGACGACCGAGAGCTCGGCGAGGCCGTCGATCTCGAGCACGTTGGCGCCGTCGAGCAGACCGATCATCCGCTCGCGCGACATCACGGCCAGCTTGGCCGGCAGGCGCAGGCGAGCGCCGGCACCATCGAAGACCGATCGCGCGGCGAGCCGCTCCTCGTAGGCCGCCGCGATCCCGGCCAACGCAGCGAGCCGACGACCGGTCAGGCTCGGCTCACCGCCCGGGCTCCGCCGACCCGAGAGGCGCTCGGCCAAGCGCATGAACGACTCCGCCTCGATGCCTGCGCGACGCAGCGCGTCCCATAGCTCGAGGAACGCCTCGGCGAAGCTGGGCTGACTCGCTAGCTCGCTCAGCGTGGTCCCGCGCGCCGCCGCAGGAGCGACCGCGGCGAGGGCCAGGCGAGCCTCGGTCGCTCCAACGACCGTCAGCCCGCTCGCTCGCAAGAGCCGGTCCTCGAGCGAGCGCAGATCGATCAACCCCAAGGCCAAGGCCGCCCCTTGCTCGCGCACGCGGACGCGCAGCTGCTCGGCCACGCGCTCGCGCGAGGGCAGCACCCGGAGCACGCGCTCGGCCTCGGGACTCACGGGGACCGAGTGTCGCGGAAGATGGCGGCGCGGCGAAGTCGAGACGCGTGGTCCGATCTGCCCAAACGGCGGCGCGACTCGCTACTGGCCAGGTGCGGCACGACGACGCGGGCGGCCAGTCTACTTGCAATCCGTATGCATGAAGGGTAAGAACCCGCCGAGGTCTCCATGCATACCCGACGCGCGCGTTCCCTGCTCCTCGCTTCGATTCCCACCGCTGCGTTGCTGCTCGGCGCGGGCGGCTGCACCGAGGGTGAGGGCGCGCTCTCGCTGGTGGTCAACGGCGAAGAGACCGCGACCGAGGGGATCCCGAACGACGAGGTCGCGTTCGCCGACGGCTGGACGGTGGAATTCGACAAGTACATCGTGTCGTTCGGCAACCTCACGCTGCGCGGCGCAGAGGGTGGCCTCGAGGCTGACATGGTCTACGTCGCCGATCTGCACCGCGGCGCTCCGGAGGTCGAGCTCTTCGAGGCCCTCGCAGCGCAGCGCTGGGACTCGTTCAACTTCGAGATCGTGCCGCCGACCGACGAGGTGATCAACGCGAACGGGGTTGACGAGGCCGACATCCAGCTCATGCGCGACATGGGCTACAACTATTGGATCGAAGGTCGCGCGCAAAAAGGCGACGTCGAGCTGCACTTTGCCTGGGGCTTGCAAAACCCCACTTATAACCGCGATTGCACGAACGGGATCGACGATACGCAGGGGGTCGTGATCCGCAACAGCGGCACGTCGACGGCGGAGATCACGATCCACACCGAGCACATGTTCTGGACCACGCTCGGAATCCACGAGTCCGAGCTGCGCTTCGACGCGATCGCGGCGATGGCCGACGCGGAGGGTGAAATTCCCTTCGACGCGCTCGAGGGGCAATTGCTGGCCAATCTTCAGGACGCCGAGGGCAACCCGCTGATGGACGGGAGTGGGAACCCGGTCGTCTACGATCCGGCGAGCGTGGCCTTGCCGGCGGACAACTTGAAAGAGTTCATCTTGGCCGCGACCGCCACGCAGGCACACCTCAATGGCGCGGGGCTGTGCACGGTCGAGCGAATGTGAATCTACGCTCGGCGCTCAAGTGATTAGCTTGAGCTCGAGCAGGCGCAGGACGATGTCCACCTGCCCTTTCCGGGTGACCTCGATACGCGCCGGACGGCCCTCGACGTTCGCCTTCGCCCCATCGATCTCGGCGACGAGGCCAGCCAGAAAGCCGCTCGAACGTAGCACGGCGAGGGCCGGCTCCTTCAGGGCCAGCGCGGCCAGGAAGCTGCCCTGGTGCGGAATCATGTACAGGACGACAGCCTTCTTACGGGCGATCCGGAGCTGCCAACCATGCTTTGCGCCGTAGAACTTCCACTCCCGAGTGAGCTCTGGGTGCTCGTCGACGACACGCGCGATGATGGCGTCCCAATGCGGCTTGGACTTGCCTAGCGCCTTGGACAGGCTGGTGTCGTCGGGCTTGGTCGCTTTATCGAGGAGGACGCTGGACATTCTCGGGCTCCCTAGTCGAGATCGAAGATCTGCTCGAACTCGGGCCGCTCGATCAGGCCCGCAGCCAATCGGTCAACAGCTCGCGCCCTCGGGCGCACAATCGTCACACAGCCCCTTGAGCTGAACCTCGACCGCCCGATCCCGCACCGCTCGCGGGACCCGAGCGCCGCGTCCCGCCTCGAGCTGCAGCTCGGGGATGCACTCGACCGCGCCACAGTTGGTGCACAAGAAGTGCGGGTGCTCGTGGGCCACGACCTCGCCGGTTTCACTGGTGCCGGTGGTCATCTCGAAGCGCCACACGTGATCGCCGAGATCAGTCCGCCGCACGAAGCCGGCCTCGGTGAGCGCGCCGAGGTTGCGGAACACCGTGGCCGGATCGCCGCCGCGACCGCCGAGGCGCTCGACGACCTCGGCATGGGTCAGCGGACCTGCGGCCTCGCGCAACGACGCGAGCACGGCGACGCGCGCAGGCGTGGCTCGAAGGCCCCGCTCCCGCAGTTGGTCGCGCAGCTGGTCGTGCGGCGGGCGCCTGGCGGAGCTTCGAGCCATGACCTTCCTGCGAAACGAGACTACCCCGCCCCCATCCGCTTGAACAGTTGTAGAACCTTCGCAGTGCTCGAACGCGACGACGATCTCGACGAGGCGAAGGGTGAGGCGAAGGACAGCCATCCCGCGTGCGGACCGACCGAGCACGCGCCGCTGCGCGTCGAGTCGGACCCGATCGCGATCGAGCGAGCGGTGCGGCTGTTCAAGGCGCTCGGCGACGAGGCCCGGCTGCGGACGCTGCAGATGTTGGTCGGGCGCGAAGCCTGCGTCAGCGAGCTGGCCACGGCGAGCGCCGAGCAGATCTCGACGGTCTCGCATCGGCTGCGGCTGCTCCGAGCGGAAGGGCTGGTGCAGCGGCGCCGGGCCGGGCGGCACATCTACTATTCGCTGGCGGATCAGCACGTCGTCGAGCTGATCGCCAACGCGCTCGCGCACGCGAGCGAGCACTGACCACCGGTCGCTCGACGACTCGCACCGCGGGCTCGGCCTCGGAGCAGCAGAGAATCGTGCGATTGTAGGTTCCGCTAGATGTCGCGGGCGGACGACCGCCCTGCAGTCGTATGTGCCTGAACCTGACGCTACGTCAGGTTGTATG
>CBFGLP010001366.1:0-5466 GCA_965649595.1 uncultured Myxococcales bacterium
GCTGAAAGAAGCTATACGCGACAAAGTCACTGTCGCTCATGCGCATGGGATCTTGGTCCCCGAGCAGCGCGTGATAGACCTTTACTTGCATCTCGGCCTTGGAAAAATCGCCGTCGACCGCCCGCATGTTGTAGAATCGGCCGAGCGAGCGATTCAGCAGATCATCGCCGGGGTTCAGCGCGAACGCGGCCTCGAGGTCCTGCTCGGCGCGATCGCGCAAATGCAGCACTCCGGCCAGCGTAAAATTCATATGCGCGAGGCCCGAGGCCCTGCGCGCGGAGAAATCGTCGGGGCGAGCGTCGGCGGTGGCGGCCAGCTCGGCGAGCGCCTGCTCTTGCTCGACGGTCAGCTCGAGGTCCCGTCGGGTGTGACTCTGCGGGCCCTCGGTCTGGCGCGAGGGGTGCCCGACCGGCTTGGCCTGACACGCAGCGACGACGAGGGTGACGAGGATGGTCGAGACGAGCTTGTTCATCGCGCTTGGTCGGCTACGCGCAGCTCGGGCGCGACAAAGAGATCGTCGGTCGGTAGCGCGGTCTCGGTCGCGTGGCAGCCCACGCACCCACTCACGCCCGCCGGCCAGGGCGGCAGCAGCTCGAGCGCGCCGCTGTAGGTGTCGAGGTGGGCGAGCCGATGCTGCGCGAGCGCGACGATCTGCCGACGCACGCGCGTGTCCGGCTGCCCCTCGAGCTCGATCAGCTCGCGGTATGTCTCGGCGGCCCGCTGGTCCTCGGCGGCGGCCAGCCAGCCCTCGGCGAGGTAGAGCGCGAACACGCTGCGGACATTCGGCGCGATCGTGGTGTCGCGTGCGGCTGGGCTGAGCCGCTCCCAATTGCGCTGCTGCGCGTGCAGGTACTCGTTGCCGGCCGCGAGCCGGCGCTGGCGGCCGATCGGGATCACACCCGCGAAGGTCAGCTCGAAGTTGCCGGCCATCGCGAAGGTGTCGATCTCGTCCGGCCGCGCGCGCGTGCGGGCCTGCATGGCCCGCTCGAGCCGCTGCAGCCGAGCGAGCGCGGCGAGCTCGCGACCCTCGCCGTAGGCCGCGAGGGCCTCGGCCGCAGCGATGAAGCTCGCGTAGTGGAACTCGTCGGCGGCGAGCTCGTCGAGCGCTCGGTCGTCCTCGACCAACGACTCGTAGAGGGTGATCTGAAGGTCGAGCTTGCTCAGGTCGAGCACGCTGCTGCGCATGTTGAGGTAGCGGGCGAGCACGCGCGCGGCAGGGACCTGCTCGCCCTCGGGATCCAGCCTCCACGCGCGCTCGAGCAGGCGCTCGGCCTCGTCGCGCAGCTGCAGGTGACCTTGGAGGCTCGCGTGCACGTGGGCGATCGCGGCGGCCCATTGCGTGTCGAGGTCGTCGGGCTCGGTGTCGGCGGCGGCGGACATGCGAGCGAGCGCGTCGAGATCGACCTGCTCGGGGCTGGCTCGGAAGTGCTCTTGCGTGCGCGGAGCCGGGGCGCGCAGATCTGTGACACACGCCACGCACACGAGCGCGAGCAGTGCAGCGAGCGGGCACGACCGACTGGGTCGGTCGCGCGGTTCGGGTCGGGCTTGCTTCGCTGATGCGTCCATGCAGCCGAGCGGGCCTGCGCCGCCGAACGAGTACCGGCCGCGCTCGAAGGTATCCAGCTCCCTCGCGCTTGACCAGCCGGGTCGAGCGACGCTTTGTCGGCCCGCAGGTGCACGACTCGGTGCGCTGTTGCATGCTCGGGCCACCGCTCGGCCGCGAGCGGCTGACTCGAACCTCGCCGTGTCCCTCACCTGGATCCTCCACCTCGGCGCTGCCCTCTACGCGAGCAACCTCGTGGTCGGCTTGATTGCGCAGGTCCGTGGGACTCGCTTCGGTCGTTTCCACCACTGGCTCTACGCGCTCGTGTTCGCGGCCGCGATCGCGGCCAGCGTGCTCGCGTTCCACCCGGCGCTGCTGCTGACCCTCGTCGCGCTCGCGCTGCTGCCCACCACCAAGCCACGTACGCCTCGCCACCCGATCCTCGCGCTGGTCGGGGCGCTCGGGTACGTGGGCGCGTACCTGATCTGACTCGCTCTCGACCCGCGCTCGCCTGCTCGTCCGCTCGTCCGCCATGGAACTCCGCGAAGCCATCCTCCGTCGCTCGACCACCAACGGCCACTTCAAGCCCGACCCCGTCAGCCTCGAGCACCAGCACCGGCTGATGGAGGCGGCTGCGCGAGCGCCGAGTCACTTCAACTCGCAGCCCTGGCGCTTCGTGCTGATCACCGACCCGGACGTGCGCGCGAAGGTAGCCGAGCTCGCCGGCCGCACGATGAACGATCTGATGAGCGGCGGCAGGTTCTTCCTCCGCTACCGCCGCTACTTTCGCTTCAGCGAGCAGGAGCTGGCCGATCGCGGCGACGGCATCTTCATCGACAAGCTGCCAAAGCCGCTGCGGCCCTTCGTCAAGCACGTGTTCAGCGAGACCGGGCAGAAGGTCATGAACAAGCTCGGCGTGTCCAAGACGCTCGGCAAGGACAACGAGAAGCTGGTGCTCGGCAGCCCGCTGCTGCTCGCGGCGCTGCTGACTCGCGAGGAGTACGTGCCCGGCGAGCTGTCTGGCTTCTACAGCCAGCTGGGCCTGGGCATGGCGATCGAGAACATTTGGCTCACCACGGTCGATTTGGGCATGGGCATCCAGTTCATCTCGACGCCGATGGAGTTCCCCGACGCTTGGCGCGAGCTTCGGACGATCCTGCAGATCCCCGAACATCTCGAGCTGATGGCGATGTACCGGCTCGGCTATCTACCCGACGACAAGATCCGCCCGACGATCGACTGGACATCGAGCCACCGCAAGCGACTCTCGCAGTACGTGTTCCGCGATACTTGTGCGTCGCCGGAGCAGGACCCGTCCGAGGAGTCGACATGACGACCACCGCGCTCAATTCCCAGATCACGACCGCCGCCCGCGTGGGCGTCCTCTCCGTTGCCGGCCGCAACCCCGAGCACGACGTGCCACAAGGCGAGGCCAAGCGGTTCGCGCGAGACTTCTTCCGGCACGACGTCGCCAACATCGTCGATCTCGAGGTGCTGCTCGAGAGCTTCGACAACGCCCAGATCGAGCGCCGCCAGCTCGGTCGACCGCTCGAGTGGTACGGCCAGGCGCGCGGGTTCCCGGAGAAGAACGCGGCCTATGTCGAGCAGGCCCGGCTGACCTCTCGCGCCGCGGCTGAGGCTGCGCTCGCGCAGGCTGGCATCCCGCGCGACTCGTTCGGCGCGATTATCTTCGCTTCGACCACCGGGATCGCTACGCCGACGATCGACGCGTGGTTGGTGCAGGAGCTGGGCCTGCCACGCTCGATCACCCGGGTGCCGCTGTGGGGGCTCGGCTGCGCGGGCGGAGCGGCGGCGTTGGGCCGAGCGACCTTGCTCGCACGCGTGCTCGAGCGGCCGGTGCTGGTGGTCGCGTGCGAGATGTGCTCGCTGACCTTCGTGCATGGCGATCGCCGTCCGGCCAACGTGATCGCGGTCGCGCTGTTTGGCGATGGTGCGGCGGCCTGCGTGGTCGCGCCGGAGCCCTGGTGGGCGCCGAGCCGCGGACCGGAGCTGCTGAGCCCGACCAGCCACCTCGTGGCTGGCAGCGAGGACGTGATGGGGTGGGACGTCGAGGAGCAGGGCCTGCTCGTCCGCTTCGCTCCGAGCATCCCGGGCATCGCCAAGCAGCTCGCGCCGACGCTGATCGAAGAGGCGTCGGCAGCGGCGGGCCTCGATCGTACGCAGCGGATCGCCCACCTCGTCGTCCACCCCGGTGGGCGCAAGGTGCTCGACGCGTTCGAGGAGGCGCTCGAGCTCCCGCCCGAGACGCTCCGCCACTCGCGGGCGGTCATGCGCGAGCATGGCAACATGTCGAGCCCCACGGTCCTGTTCGTGCTCGAGCGCTTCTTGATCGATACGCCGCCGAGCGACCTGCCAGGCCTGCTGATGGCGCTGGGACCGGGGTTTTGCGCCGAGGGGGTCGTGTTCCGGTGGTAGTCGGCGTGTTGCTCGGCCTGCTCGCGGTCGTGCTGGTCCAGCGCTCGACGGAGCTTCGTCTGGCCCGGCGCAACGAGGCGTGGGCGCGCAGCCAGGGTGCGCGCGAGATCGGGGCCGAGCACTACCGGCTGTTCTTCTTGCTGCACGGCGGCTGGCTGATCGGCTGGGTGATCGAGAGTTTGCTGCGGGGGCCGATGTTGGCCGAGCATTGGTGGGTGTTCTTCGTCGGCTTCATGCTGGCCGAGGCGCTGCGCTACTGGGCGATCGCCAGCTTGGGACAGCGCTGGAACACGCGGATCCTGGTGATCGATGGATTGCCGCCGATCGATCGCGGCCCTTATCGCTACTTTGCGCACCCCAACTATGTCGCGGTCGCGCTCGAGCTCGCCTGCATTCCATTGATGTTCGGCGCGTGGGTGACCGCGGTGATCGCTAGCCTGCTCAACGCGATGTTGTTGTTGGGCGTGCGGATCCCCGCCGAGCATCGAGCGGTCCGAGACGCAGCCGCGCGCACGCGCGCGAGCGAGGCGGCGTGAGCGATCCTGGCTACTATCTGCGCGAGCGCGGCTCGAAGGGGCACGAGCGCTTCTTTGCGACCGAGTCGACGCGCGGTCCGTGGAGCAACGATCACCAGCACGGCGGGCCGCCGGCGGCCCTGCTCGCGCGGGCGATCGAGCAGGTCGAGCTCGAGGGTGATCCGGGGCCGCGCTTCGTCGCTCGCATTACGCTCGAATTTCTCAAGCCGATCCCGATCGCCGCGCCGCTCGAGGTCGAGACCGAGGTGCTCAGCGCGGGTCGGCGGGTCGATCGAATCGCCGCGGCGCTGATCTGCGGAGACGAGCAATTGGCGGTCGCGCTGGCGCTGCGGATTCGAGTCCACGAGCAGCTGGTGCCGGTCCAGGAGCACGACGATCTGCCGGAGCTGCGGCCGCTCGAGCAGGCGCGGCCCTTCGAGTTTTCCTTCTTTCAACACGAGCGGGGCTATCACCGCTCAATCGAAGCCAAGCTGGCGGCGGGGCAGTGGGGCAGGGGAGCGATGGCCGTGTGGATTCGGCCGCGGATTCCATTGATCGCTCCCGACTCGGAGGGCGGGGAGCCGACCTCGCCGCTGCAGCGGGTGATGATCTGCGCGGACGCGGGCCACGGGGTCGGCACCGCGTTGGACCTTGCCCATTGGAGCTTCGTGAACCCGGATCTGAGCGTGCACCTGAGCCGGCTGCCGAGCGACGAGTGGTTCGTGATGGATGCCCGGACGACCAGTGAGCCGCTCGGGATCGGGCTTTGTCGGACTCGGCTGATTGATCGGCGGGGGGAATTCGGGGTCGCGCTGCAGAGCCAGGTGATCGCTCGGCGGCGCTGAGCTATGATGCGTAACCTCTTGGACCATCGTTGGGCGGGGTAAAAGGAACGGATTCGGCGCGTACGGCGCTTCGTGGCGCGTGGTCGGACGTCACCACGCAACAGTATCCCGTTCTCGACTCCCCTCC
>CBFGLP010001367.1:0-5226 GCA_965649595.1 uncultured Myxococcales bacterium
TCTTGGTCGCCGCTCGCCAGCATCACATCGACGTGGTCCCGGAGCTCGGCTACCAGGTCGAAACCTTCACCGGCATTGGCTACATGAAGGTCGCGCTCGACTTCATCATTGCCTGAGATCCCGAAACGAGAACCGCCATGAAAGACAATCGCAATAACCTCAAGGACCACTTCAAGAAGAATTCGATTCCCACGGAGGCGCACTTCGCCGATCTCATCGATTCGCAGCTCAACCAGAATGATGACGGCATCTCCAAGCCCACCAACGAGCCGCTGACCATCAGGTCGACGGCCGTGGGGCTGCCGGTGCTACGTCTCCATGCGCATGACGCTGCGTCGAATGACAACTGGCAGTTCTCGTCTGCGGTCGGAGGATCGCACTCGAGCCTGTGGCTGTCGGACGGTAATGGCATCCCGCGCTTGCTCATTGACGGATCGACCGGGAACCTCGGCGTGGGTACCGTCGCTACGCCGGTCACCAAGCTCGAAGTGAACGGCACGACCAAGACCACGACGCTCGGTGTGGGGACCATCCCCAACGCCGGCCTGGCCCTGCACGTGAGCGGTGCCACCAGCATCATCGGCAACCTCGCCGTGGGGCTCACGAGCACGAGCATGAAGCTCGAGGTGAACGGCACGACCAAGACCACGGCGCTCGAAGTGACGGGCAACGCGTCCGCGCTCGGTGCACTCACGCTCGGGAGCAACGGGGCCGTGGAGGGGTACAAGTTGTACGTGCAGGGCAAGATGTTCGGCACTGCGCTGGACGTGTACGGCAACACCTATGTCACCAATAGGCTCGCGGTCGGCGTCGACCCGAGCAATGCTGCCGTGAGCAAGCCCTTCCACGTAGCGGGGGCCGGCGGGGACTTTCGTGGCACCGGCGCTACGGAGCTCGGGGTCGTGGCCGACACGAGCACCGCCTTTCTGCTGCTCCAGTCCAAGGCGCCTGGAAACGCTTCTGGCATCAACCTCTCCTGCGGAGCCGACAAGTTTCAGCACGTACGGATCTTTGCGAGCGCCAATCATATCCTGAACTTCAGTACGTTGAACAATAATGATGATTCGCTGTTGCTCAACGTGAATGGCAGTCTCCAGACCAGCTCCAATGTCCTGATCGATGGGTACCTCACCATCGGTAGCTGGGTCATTTATGAGTCGTCCGACAGGTTGCTCATCACCAGGGGTGGAACCAGTATTGCTGCCGTGAGCAACCGATCGATTGGCAATCGGTTCGAGGTGCGGACGGCCAACGGTTACTTCTACGTACATACTGGGGGCACATACGGGCATTCCAACGGGACGCCCTCCCTGCTCTGACCAATGTCGTGACCGCCGAAGAGATCGTACGCGAGGCCCAAGATGAGCAGCAACTTCCCCACCCTTCCGACCGGCCCCTTCGAGCACGTCGCGCTGGACTACGCTCGGCTGCGTGCCGAGGGTATCCGCCTGCTCGGGCGTCTGACCGGCCAGCAATGGACCGACTTCAACACGCACGATCCAGGCATCACGATCCTCGAGCAGCTCTGCTACGCGATCACCGATTTGGCGTATCGAACCTCGTACCCGATCCAGGACCTGCTCGCCGGCGCGGAGCAGGGGCTGGTCCCGCCCGCGGCGATCTTGTCCACCAATCCGGTGACCCTGACTGATCTGCGCAAGCTCGCGCTGGACGACGAGGGGATCGAGAATGCTTGGGCTCACGATGAGGTCGAGCCGGAGCTGGTGTTCCATTATCAGGAAGGGGGGAAGTTCGGTTTCGGCCCAGGTAACGGGCAGTTCGACACGGGGCAGGTGAGCTTGCGTGGTCTGCATCAGGTGCTGCTGCAGTGGAAAGACACGCCCAATTGGGAGGACAGCAGGCAGGCGATCATCACCCGCTTTCACCAGAGCCGCGGGCTCGGAGAGGACTTTCAGTTCGCCGAGCTGGAGGCGTTCAAGGTCAAGATCCGCGCCGAGGTCGACGTCGAGCCGATCGTGAATACTGCGGCCGTCCAGACCGCGATCTACGATCGGATTAGCGAGTACCTGACGCCGCCTATTCGCTTCGTCACGCCGAGCGACGCGCAGGCGAGCGGCCAGCGATTCGAGCAGATCTTCGAGGGGCCCGCGCTCTCGCGCGGGGTGCTGATGGCGGTGCCCGACAAGCGGCAGGTGATCTATACGTCGGATCTGATCCACGCGATCATGGACGTGCCCGAGGTTCGAGGGGTGCGGTCGCTCGAGCTGGAGGGAAAGTCTACGTGGATGCTGGAAGTCCCCCCAGGGATGTGCGCGCGGCTCAACACCGACCCTGGGGCCTCGTCGATCCGCTTTCACATTGGCGCTGGCAAGGCGCGCGCGAAGCAAGCCGAGGCGCCGGCTCCGACCGCGCTGGTGCCGATCCAGGCGCTTCCATCGGGGCGCGAGCGTGGGCTCGGCAACTATTCATCCATCCAAGAGCAGCTGCCGGCCGCCTATGGGCTCGGCGCGCTCGGGTTGCCCGCGTCGGCGCCGGTGTGGCGTCAGGCGCAGGTACGTCAGCTTCAGGCCTATCTGGTGATCTTCGATCAATTGCTGGCGAATGCGTTCGCCCAGCTGGCCCACGCGCCGGAGCTGCTCGTGCCGGCGGCGGAGGACGAGCCGACCTACTTTGGCCAGCCGATCGATGACGTTCAATTGCAAGCGTTGCTCGACTCATCTGGCGGTCTGCCACACGAGCAAGGCAACGGGGATGACGGCGACCGACGCAAGCGCTTCCTCGCCCATCTGCTGGCCCGCTTTGGTGAGCACCTGGGCGAGCACCTCGGGGATGGTGCGCTGGCGAACTGGATGAGCTTCAGCCCGGAGCACCGAAAGAGCTATCTCGAGCGGTTCCCGCAGCTGAGCGCTGGTCGGGGCTCTGGCGCGGACGTGTTGGGCTGGGTCACGGGTCAGGACCTGAGCGAGGGCGTGTCGCTGTTCGAAGAGCGCATTCGGGCGCGCCTCGGACTGCTGGACGACATTCGCTTTCACGTGATCGAGCACGTGCTGCTACGGCCGATCGCCGAGGACGCGAATCAGGTCGTGGATGGCGAGCCGAACCCGCCGCCTCTGCTCGACAGCGAATGGTCCGATCCCTGGTCGCTGCAAATCAGCGTCGTGTTCGCCCAGCACTACAACGGGGAGGCGGTGTTCGACCCCGCGTTCGAGACCGAGTTCGTGAAGCTGGTGAA
Organism: uncultured Myxococcales bacterium; assembly: GCA_965649595.1. GTDB lineage: Bacteria > Myxococcota_A > Polyangia > Nannocystales > Nannocystaceae > Plesiocystis. The sequence goes on from CBFGLP010001367.1 coordinate 3,194, forward strand.
GCAGACGCTGCTCGCGGAGACGCCAGCGCACCTCACGGTTCACCTGCACTTCGTCAGCGATACGGACGGGATCGATGTCCCGAGCTCCTGGGAGGCGCTGGAGGACGCATGGGCGGCGTTCCGTGAGCTCTACGGAGAGTATCGGCGGGTGCGCTCGGAGCAGAGCGAAGTGGACCCGATGCTGCAGCTTCACCTGCGCGACGCGCGGGATCGCCTGATCGAGATGTTCGAGCTCGGCCTCACCTATCCGCTGCGGGACATCCCCTTGCCCGACGAATTGTTCGTCCCATCGAATACCAGCACGCAGGTCATCCTGCCCTTTAGCCAGGTGGGCGTTACCTACGAGCTCATCGACACCAACGGGGTGGCGGTGATGGTGGAGGGGGTCCCCGGCGATGGAGGCTCGATCGCGCTGCCCACGCCCAATATCGACGAGGATAAACAATATCGAGTTCGCGCGGTCAAGACGGACTCGAGTCCACCACGCGAGGTGATCCTGCTGGGCACGGTCTCGATCCAAGAGGGCGTCGATCCCAACTTGATCGTGCAGATGGCCGTGCAGTTCCAGGGCACCACGTTCGTCCAGCATGGGGCTCAGGCCAAGGTCCTGGTGTACCCGGCCCAGGCCAATGTCCGGTACTGGCTCCACGCCGGCAACTCGCTGGCGCCCTATTCGGCGACTGCGGAGGGGAACGAAGGCGAGACCCTCGAGCTGACCACCAACGTGTCGATGACCGAGGACATCGATCTATACGTGCGCGGCAAGCTGCTGAGCGGGAACAACGACGAGAAGGATATGATCGCGCGGGCACAGGTGCGGGTGCTCCCGAACCTGGAGCTGACTGTCACGCTCGATGCGGGTGTCGTGGACTACAGCAGCGGCGCGAACCTGGTCATTCAAAACGCGCAGAGCAGCGTGCGGTATCAGGTGTGGGGTCGCACCGTCGCGAGCTCGGAGTACGTCTTCGTCGGCAATCCAGCGTCCGATGTGTTGCCGATCCAGGGCAACGGCGAGACGCTGGCCGACTTGCTCGGCGTGGAGCGTCCGGTGATTGCGCCGCCCGATGGGCTCGCCCAGCTCGGCCCCGCGCTGGCGGGGCCAGGCAACGGAACCAACCTCGCGCTGGCCTTCGGCCCAATCACGGAGGACACGATCCTGTTCCTCCGCGCGAGCAAGCGGCACCTTCCCGGGCACTTGGGCGAGCCGGGGTGCTGGTTCGAGGATCCGCTGATCGTGCTGGTCCGGCCGAACCATGCGTACAATGTGGCCAACTACGACGTAGCGATCGCCAACGGAGATACGACGGGGCCGCTCATGTTGATCGCGGGCCAGCCGGGCGTGTTCTATCAACTCGTCGATCCGAACACCAATGATGATGTCGGCCCGGCGCTCTACGTTCATGACAACCAGGAGGGGATCGATGTGATTCACGTCAACATCGACTTCGTGGTGGCCGACGAAGGGACGATGCCTTCCTTCGATCTGGATCCCCCGCTGCACGAAGGGACCAACCTGGATCTGCGGGCCATCAAGGCGATCACCGGAATCTCCCGCGACATCGTTGGATCGTTCGTCATCGACGTAACCCCGAACTTCCAGTATCCCGTGCAGGTCCCGTCCGGCGACAAGTTCGCCATCAGGGTCGATCCCGGCGAGCCCGACGAGCTCTATCTGCTGGCGGCGGGCGGCTCATATAGCCCCTGGTTCGAAGGCAAGGGGCAATCGCTGGAGCTGTGGTACGACTCGATCAAGCAGACCACGAATTTCGTTGTGTACGTAATCCGTAGGTCCGTAGGCCAGGTCCCGCTCACTCGCCGCTACGCGTTCACCGTCGAGGTGATCTAGCCGTGACGGCGCATCGGATCAATCGCGCGGAGATCGAGCTCACCGTCGGATCCCGCGTAGTCGGTGAGGCGCTGCTCGAGCGCCTCAGCCTGCTCCGGGATCGGCGGATCTCTCCGCTGATTGATCGCTTGTGCAGCGAGGTGAGCGGCCCCGGGCGTCTCGATTGCATCGAGCGGCTCGAGCTGGA
>CBFGLP010001368.1:0-5099 GCA_965649595.1 uncultured Myxococcales bacterium
GCCAGCAGGGACGCGAACGCGACCGAGAGCCGCCCCGCCAGAAGCCTGCGCGAATCGGGTGTCGAAGCGGGAGGCTCGCCCATGCGCGATCTACACTAGCTAACCATACGGTTGGTCAGCGGATTTTTGCCAGAACAACGATTTAGGCGCAGAAAAGCGCGCCGCTGAGAGCGAGCGGCGCGCGCGATTTGCTCGACTCACCCCTCGGTGGGTCTGAGCGCCGATCAGCGAGTGAGCGTCATGCGAGCCAAGCGCTCGAGCGGCCCCGCCGAGCACTGCTTGACCACCGCATCCACGCTCTCGGCCCCAGGCGCCAGCTCGAGGCGGTGGCCGAACACCAGGTAGCTCAGCGCCTCGATGTCGTCGGCGTTGACGTAGTTGCGCTGCTGCGTGAGCGCCCGTCCTTGCAGGGCCGGGATCATCAGCACCAGCGCGCGGGTCGAGACGCCCTGCAGCACCTGCTCGTGCGCCCGGGTGGCGTTGGCGATGTCGACCAGCGCCTCGCGGACGGCCGGCGCGACGTAGATCTGGTCCTCGACGACCCGACGCGCGTCGATGATCTCGGTCCGGGTCACCCGCGGGAGCTCCTTGCCCGCGCCATCGCGGCGTGACTTGATGCTGGCCAGCACCTCGAGCTCGGACGCCCGATCGATGTGCTTCATGATGATCTTGAACAAGAAGCGATCGAGCTGGGCGCTCGGCAGCGGGAAGGTGCCCGCGAGATCGAGCGGGTTTTGGGTAGCGATCACGAAGAACAGCTCGTCGAGCTTGCGCGTGCGGTTGTCGACGGTCGTCTGCTTCTCGGCCATCGCCTCGAGCAAGGCCGACTGGACCTTGGGCGAGGTCCGGTTGATCTCGTCGGCCAGCACCACGTGGGCGAAGATCGGACCCGGGCGGAAGAAGAACCGGTTGGTGTTGGGGTCGAAGATCGTCGTGCCGGTCACGTCCGAGGGCAGCAGATCGGGCGTGAACTGAATGCGCCGGATCGTGACGATCTCGTCGTGCGGCTGATCGTCGACGATGCAGTCGCCGAGCGCCTTGGCCAAGGTCGTCTTGCCCGAGCCCGGGTAGTCCTCGAGCAGCACGTGACCGTCGGCGAGCAGCGCGATGATGATCAGCTCGATCTCGTTGTTGCGGCCGCGCACGGCCAGGCGCAGGCGATCGCGAACCCGCTGGACCACCCCATAGGCGCCGTTGAGATCGGTGATCGGCGGCGCGAGGGTGTGCGTGACGTGGGCGCTCTGCTCGAAGTCGGCCTCGATACCGCCGTGATCGGGGTGCGGGTGAGCCGGAGCCTGCGGGCTGGGCGAGGGGTACGTCAGATATTGTGGCGTCGTGCCCGCGGGCTCGTAGCCGGCCTGGGTCGGCGTCCGCGGCGAGGTCGAAGCGGGGGGCATCTGCGGTTGCGTGGTCACGATGGTGTCGTCTCGGGAGAAGCGGACAGGCTCAGCGCGAGCGAAGGACGGTGGTCGGGTCGATCCAACCGAGCACGCGTCGCCAGAGCGGGACCGAGTGTGGCAGCTCGCCGCGCGCGCTGGCGAGGGACTGCTTCCACAGCTTGGCGTCGAACTCGGGTCGCTCGTGCATGGGGAGCTGCGGGTTGCCCATCGCCGCGGCGACGTGCATCGAGGTCAGCCCCGGCAGCGAGGGCATGACCGAGGCCATCCGCCGAGCAAACGCCTCACGAGTCTCGCCGTAGCGACGGACCTGGCCAGCGTCGGCGAGCATGTCGAGCACCGCCCGATAGCCGACCCGCGGCAGCGTCTTTTGACCGGCGAGCACCGGCGCGACGCGACGCCAGATCTTGGCCAGGTAGAGCAGCGCGAGCCCGAGCAACAAGAAGCTCAGGAAGCCGAGCGCGAGATCGCGGCCGAAGTCGCGCTTCTCGACCGGCGCCTGCTCGGGGTCGCCCTGCTCGTCGGTCTCGTTGCGGGCCATGTCGGCCAACAAGTCGGAGAGATCGTCGTCCATCGGCTCGCCCGGAGGATCGAGGTTTCGCTCCGCCGCGATGTCGAGCACGACCCAACCCACGCCATCGAGGTAGAGCTCGGGCCAAGCGTGCGCATCACCGCCGCGGATCACGATCGTCGAGCCGCGGCGCTGATCTTCGGCGATGTGGTAGCCGGTCCCGACGCGAGCCGGGATCCCGAGGCTCCGCCACATGTACACGGCCGCGTGGGCGAAGTGGACGCAGTAGCCGATCCGGTTGCCGAACAAGAAGTCGCCGGTCGGATCGGGCACGTTGGCGTGGCGCTCGGCGGTCGAGTAGGTCAGCTCGCGATCCATCCACAGCTTGACGCCGAGCGCCTGCATGAAGGGATCGTCGCGGACCTCGGCGGGCAGCTCGGCGCGGATCTCTTGGGCCAGCTCGGCGTAGCGAGGATCGCTGGGCCCGGCGAGGTAATGCTCCCACTGCGCCGGGGTCCAGCTCGCGTCGCCAGGCTTGCGCCCGACCAGCTGCTCGAGCTCGAACTCGGGCGCCCGCGAGACGAAGCTGTAGGCGCGTAGGAAGCGAGCCGGGTTGGGGTTCTGCTCCGGCTGCATCGAGACCGGGGACTCGAGCGCGAAGGGCTGCGCGTGCTGGGCCAGCAACACGACGTCGGCGTGGACCTCGGTGTGGAGCGCCTCGGGCGGAACCTCGGACACGTTGGTCGGGCGGCTCGGGAAGCTACGCAGGATGTCGCGATCGACGTCGGCCCGGCGCGGCGCGACCAAGCGCGAGCCGTTGAAGTGCGACCAAGCGTCCTGCCGGAAGTAGTAGGCCTGGGTTGGCGGGCTGTAGTCGTCGCCGAGCAGCACGACGGCCATCGGCGCAGGCTTGGTGCCTTCGGATCGCTCTTGCTCGACGTCGGGCTGCTGGTTCTGGCCGCCACCTTGCTGGTCTTGCTGCTGCTGACCTTGGCCGCCCTGCTGCTGTTGTTGTTGCGATTGCTGCTGGCCCTGACCGCCGCCCTGCTGCTGTTGCTGTTGTTGGCCTTGGCCGCCGCCCTGCTGCTGCTGTTGTTGCTGCTGCTGGCCCTGGCCACCGCCCTGCTGTTGCTGCTGTTGCTGCTGCTGGCCCTGACCACCGCCGCCCTGCTGCTGCTGTTGCTGCTGGCCCTGGCCGCCGCCGCCCTGCTGCTGCTGTTGGTTTTGGTTTTGATTCTGCTGACCCTGGTTGTCCTGCGGGTCCCCACCACCGTTGGGCCCGTAGCCGCCCTCGGGTGTCGACTGCGGCGGATCCCCGAGCTGGCTCTCGGCCAGGCCGAGATCGCTGTTGGCCTTCGGCTCGGGCAGCCCCTGCACGTCGAGCACCAAGAACGCGAGCAAGGCCAGGATCGGCAGCGCGAGGATCGACGCGAGCGACACCCGTCGCTCCGACTCGGCGATCAATAACCCGGCCAGCACCACGACCGCGACCGCGCCGATCGAGAGCAGCACGTCGCTCGGATCGTAGCCATGCTGCCAGGCCCAGTCCGAGAGCCACAGCGGCCGCGCGATCACCCCCTCGCGGTGAGTCGCGAACATCGCCGCCACGCACCCTGCCACCGTCGCGAGCTCGAGCCCGACCAGCGGCTTGTGCCGCGCGGCCAACAGCCGCAGCGTGCCGACCACCGCGAGCGCGAGCACGAAGAAGCGCAGCACCGAGCTGAGCCCGAGCGTCGCGCCCGGACCGATCGAGGCGGCGACGAAGCGCCACTCGGTCACGCGATCGGCCGCGAGCCATCCGAGCCCACAGACGAGCAGGAGCCCGAGCACCAAGGTGATCAAGCGCAGCCGCGTGCGCGCCAGCAGCTCGCCGCCCGCGACCCCGAGCACCGCTCCGAGCATCGCCGCGGTCAGACCAGTCCCGGTCGCCACGCCCCACGCGAGCGCCAGCGCGGCGCCGGCCATCGCGACCGCGCGGATCGGGTGACGGCTGGCTCGCAACCATCCGCCGAGCCGCTCGCCGAAGGTCTTGGGCACGTCACGCAGCGCGGCCGCCCGCTGCCCGGCGCGGGTCTGGCTCTCGCGCTCGAGCTGTTCCATCTCGCGTTGCAGCTCACGGCGTCCCATCAGGCGGCCTCCCGCTTGCGCTTGTGCTTGCCTTTGTCGATCGCCTTGGTCAGCGCGCCGAGGTGGCCGTCGGCGTAGAGCCGGCCGGCCATGCGATCGACGACCATCACCCGCCCGAGGCTCCCGAGCGCACGCACGACCTCACCGACCTCTTCGGTGGTCACCGGCGCGACGGACCCGGGAGTCGGCTCGGGCCTGCGCTCGCGCATGGCCAGGCGCGCGACCCAGCGCTTGCTCGGCGCGGGCACGATGCCGTCGGTCCCGACCACGAACTCGAGCTTGCTGCCGCGACCGAGCCCCCTGCCCTGCTCGAGCACCGCGTCGAGCCAGGGCCCCGGTCGACCCGGCACGAACACGACCGCCCGACCGACCATCGCCGAGCCCTTGAACGAGCCGCGCCGCTGCAAGAACGCCGCGAGCCCCCTGCCCGCCTGCTCCTCGTTGCAGTTGGCCGAGCGCGCGAGCAGATCGACGGCTTGATCGCGGCGGTTGGCGTCTTCTTGGCTGCCATCGGCCCCGAGCACCCAGTCGTTGCCGAGCGATCCATGCATGACCGCCAGCCGTGCCGCGCCCGCGGCCGGCTCGTCACCCTCGCCCGCGACCAGGTACGCGCAGGTCTGACGGATCGGGCTCAACGCTCGCTCGGGCGCCCGCACGACCAGCTGGCGGGTGCGGGCGAACACCTTCCAGAGCACGAAGCGGATCGGATCGCCCGGGGTGTAGTTGCGGATGTCGTAGAGCTCGCCCTCTTGCGGACCCTCGGGGTGCGAGATGTCCTCGCCACCCGCCATGCCGCGGATCAGATCGACGCGCTCGAGCTGCCCGACCGAAGGCACGAAGCGGACCTTTCGTTGCTCGCGCAGCCGGATCCGCAGCTTGGTCAGCCCAAAGATGTCGCCGACCTCGAGCTCGCGCACGACCGCGCCGACGTGGCCGCGCTTGGCCGCGATCACCTCCTCGCGCAGCTGCCCACCCTTGGGGATCACGCGGACCTGGGCCTCGGGCTCGAGCCAACGCCAGGTGATCGCGATGAACGGGATCCAGCGCAGTCGCGGCAGCCAAAA
>CBFGLP010001369.1:0-2034 GCA_965649595.1 uncultured Myxococcales bacterium
TCGCCAAGGAGCCGATCAGCCTCGAGACCCCGCTCGGCGAGGACGGCGACTCGAGCCTCGGCGATCTGATCGAAGACAAGAACGCGCTCGATCCCGCGTCCGGCGTGGTCGACCGCCACCTGTCCGACGAGACCCGCCGCGCGCTCGCCAGCTTGACCCCGCGCGAAGAGAAGATCCTGCGCCTGCGCTTCGGCATCGGCGAGGGCTCGGATCACACGCTCGAAGAGGTCGGCCGCGACTTCAGCGTCACGCGCGAGCGCATCCGCCAGATCGAGGCCAAGGCGCTCAGCAAGCTGCGCAAGGCCGAGCGGGCCAAGCAGCTGCGCGAGTTCGTCGAGGACTGAGCGGCTCTCTCCACGCAGCAAGACTCGAGCGCCTGGCAGGCCCTCGAGTCTTTTTGTTGGAGCGCCGAGCCGGCTTGATGGGTCAGTGAACCGATCTGCGGCTGACCAGACTATGGCGACATGCGAGCTGGGCGAGCGCGGCTGGCCTTCGGCCTCTTTTGTGTCGTGAGCGGCACGCTCGGGCCTGCTTCCGAGGCGGAAGCCGGATCACCGAGCGGGTTGGATCGCCCGCCAGTGCAGCGACCCCGGGAGACCTCGACGGGCCCCGAGGTGGTCGCAACCGTGGAGAGCGAGCCCGCATCGCTCGAGACCCAATCGATCGAGCCCCCGCCGCTCGGCTCCCCACAGATCGAGCCGACACCGAGCGAGCCCGAGCCGACCGAGGCTGGGTCGGGCGAGCTGCCCCGCGCGCACGTGTCCGAGCAGCCCGAGACGAGCGCTCCCATCGACGCTGGCCTGCAGCCCTGGACCAACGCGCCAGAGGTCGTCGATCCCGCGATCTCGGTCCCCCCCGACGGCAGGGGCTCGTTGGCCTTCGGGGCGCTCCTGCTGATCGGTGGAACGATCTCGACCTCGCTCGGGACGGCGGCGCTGCTCGTCGACGATCCTCAGCCGGGTATCGGCATCACGGGGGTCGTGCTCGGCGTCCCCAGCATGGTGGTCGGCAGCGTGCTCACCTGGCGTGGCGCTCGACGGCAGGGGGTGTACCGGGCCTGGCAGGCGTCGACGCCAATCGAGGCGCCCCCGCAAGGCACCGGCCTGCTCGCGTCCGGTGCCGCGCTGATCATCGGCGGAACGTCCGTGGTCACCATCTCCGGTGTCGGGATGTTTTGCTGGAATTTCCGCTGTCCGCAGTGGCCCTGGGTCGGCTTCGGCCTCGGCGGGAGCTCGATCGTGATCGGCTCGACGCTGCTGATCGCGGGGGCCGCTCGCAACGGCAAGTTCAAGCGCTGGAAGGCTGGCGATCCCTATGTGCTGCCGACCTTCGCCGCCAGCCGGCAGGGTCTGCAGCTAGGCCTCGTTGGCCGGTTCTGAGCCCGACGAAAGACGCGCGCCTGCACGGCTTTCGCGGACTGCCCGCGTGACAAGGCTCCGGCTCGCCGCGAGACACCCCGGGGGCTCCTGGTCTATACATGCGCCCGCGATGAGCAAGCACATTCGTCTCCTGCCGCTCGCGGTCGCCCTGCTGGTCGCGGGCTGCTTCACGCCGGCCAACTACGGTGAGGGCGTCGCCCACGAGGGTGAGCACAAGGCCGAGCAAAAAGAGCCGGCCGCCAAGGCCGAAGAAGCGGCCGAGCCAGTGATCGAGGGCGTCATCCCCGGGACCGAGGGACGCAAGCTCGACATGGAGACCCCGCGGATCGACTTCGAGCCGCCCTTCGATGGCGAGCCGATCTCCAAGACCACGGTCGCCAACGACGTCCTCGTCGAGGACTTCGCGGTCGGCACCGAGGGCGACGCCGTCGCCGACAACACGATCGTCGAGTACCACTTCAAGGCCTACCAAGCGAGCACCTCGCGGATGGTCGGTGGCTCGCGCATGGCTCCGACCCGCCTGCTGCTCTCGCAGGCTTCCCGCGACGCGCAAGACCCCGGCCAGGACGTGAAGATTGCGATCATGGACGGTCTCATGGGTGCCAAGGCCGGGACCAAGCGTCGGCTCAAGATCCCCGCCGCGATCACCGGCAAG
>CBFGLP010001370.1:0-3039 GCA_965649595.1 uncultured Myxococcales bacterium
ACCAACAACGAGGTCAGCTGCGGCAACCCTATGCTCGGGCTCGCTCAGCAACTCGGCTGCGGCAGCCCGAGCCAGTGCATGCTGCTGTGGGGCGTCTATCAGTACATGGGCAACGCCTGGTCCGGTGGCTGCGGGGCCGAGCAGAACGAGTGGTGCGCGGTCGGTGACAGCAAGATGAACAAGTTCGCGCTCTGCGTCGGACCTGCCTGATCACTCGCGGGTCGGTGACGCGTCGTCGGGCCGAACCAGCGCGGTCGCGACCACGCTCGAGAGCAGCAGCATCGCCCCGGCGGGCACCAACAGGATCGGCACGCCGGGGTCCGTGGGCCCGTGCATCAACCCACCGAGTATGAAGCCCGCGCCGACGAAGATCGCCCCGAGCAGCGCCGCCCAGCGGATCTTCCCGGCCCAGCCCGCGGGCGTGCCCAGCCGCTCGAGCGCCCACGCGAGGCCGAGGTTGAGCAGGCCGAGCAGCCCGCCGTGCGCGTGGCCGAGCCGCAGAAATTCGCGGCGGAGCGGATCATCGATCCACCCTTGCGCGCGGAGCCCCAGCATCGCCTCCAACCAAAGCCCGCTGGCCAGGAACAGGGCGACCACGACGAGCGCGGCTCGCAGGTGGCGTTCGGCGGTCATGCGTGTGGACAGCAGTATCGAGCCGGCTCACTCGCCGATCCAGATCGCGGTCTCGATTCGTGCTTCGGCCAGCTCGTCGAACAGCTCGTCGGCGCTGGCGGCCGGGCCCACGAGGGAGTGGATCGGCTCGAGCGCGGCCACGCGGGCGTCGATGGGCGCGAGGTAGTCGAACTCGGCGAGCGCGGCGAGCAGCGGGCCGCGGCGCGCGTCGTCGGGTGGGAGCCGCTCGACCAACGCCCGCAGCCCTCGCCAGGCGAACCAGCGCACCGAGGGGTACTCGTCCTCGAGCGCGCCGACCAGCCAGGCGATCTTCTGGTCGAGAGCGCCGGTCGCCTCGGGCTGTGCGAGCGCGTGGGCGGCCAGGTTGCGCTGGATCGGGTCGCCGCCGCGCAGGTCGAGCAGCACCCGCGAGGCGCGACGCTCGAGCGGGTGCTCGGGATCGGGCGCCGTCCCGCGCAGCCCCAGCTCGACCATCGCGTCGGCGGCCCAACGACGCGAGCGGTCGACGTGGCACTGCGTACAGGCGTCGGGTTGATCGTGTCGGCCAACCAGCGCGCCGGGATCGGGGCTCGAGATCCGATGCGTGATCATGCCCTCGAGCAGGCCATAGCTGATCTGCGGCATGTGACAATCGATGCAATCGATCGATGCAGCGATTGGGTTGTCGATTGCAGCGTGGCCGCCATGATTCGAGTCCATGGCGTGACAATCGACGCAGGCCCCTGCCCCGCTTCGATTGTTGCGAACCTGCCCGTCTGGATCGTCACCGTGCATGTCGTGACAATGGTTGCAGCCCAGCTCGCCCTGCTCATGGCAAGGCGAGAGCAACAACGCCTGATATTCGTAGGCCGACAAGCGCGGCGTGCCGTCGGGCCAAAAGCGCATCGCGAAGGGCATCGGCTCGGTGCCGAGCGTCGAATCGGCGAAGATCGGCCTCGACACGCCGTCGAGGGCGTCACCGGGGACAAAACCGTCGCCGTGGGCCATGACCGCTTCGATGTCCTTGGCGATTCGTTGCCCGTGGCAGCGGCCACAGATCGCGCTCTCTTTCGCCGGATCCAAGCGGCCCGGATTCGTCACCGATCCGTCGCCGAGATCGACGCCGGCCAGCATGCGGCGCAGCGGGTTTTGGTGGCGCTCGACGTGTGCCCGCGCGGGGCCGTGGCAGGCCTCGCAGGCGATGCCCAATTCGCCGACCTCGCTCTCGAACCGACCCGAGGGCTGGAGACCGGGCACCGGCTCGGTGTTGTGGCAGAAAATACAATTGTCGTTCCAGCGGCTCAGGTGCCGCTCGTAGTCGGCGAGCGATCCATGCTCGCCCTCCGGCTCGACGAACGCACCGTTCATGTGGATCCAGCGCTGCTCGGCGCGGTGCCATGCGACGGGCAGTCGCCACAGCGCAGGCTTGCCTGGCTCGCGCTCCAGCCATCCGACGTATTGTTGATATCGATGGCTGCCGACGGTCAGCGCGACCTCGGCGTCGAGCGAAGCGAGATCGGCCGGCCGCCCCTGGTCGTCGAGCGCGTACACGCGGATCCGCGGCACGCCTTCGTCGCTGCGATCCATGATCGCGCGAAAGCCTTGGTAGTCGAGCGTCTCTCCGGCGAAGGGCGCGAGCAGCTCTCCTCGTGGTGGCGCTACGCCGAGCGCGAGCGGACCGTCATCATGGGTCCCGCTCGGCTGCTGAGTCATCGTGCGGTGCCAGCTCGCGTGCCAGCTCGCGTAGGCGTCCGCGTGGCAGCCTCGGCAAGCGTCGGACCCGGCGACCGGATCGCCGTGACGATCGACGGGCGCCCACGCCCGCGCGTCGAGCCGCGTCCACGCGAGGCCAGCGATGGCCAGGGCCGCCCAGACCAGCGCGGGTCCGAAGAGCGTCAGCTCGACCCAACGACTGGGTGAGCGACCGCTGCTCGCCCGCATCCCACCACCTCAGCCGACCGCCCGGATCACGACCTCGCGGTCGTAGAGCCGGATCGACACCGAGCTGCCGTCGACCGGCAGCATCGTGGGCACGCCGGGGGTCATGTTGCGGCCCTGGTAGACGGTGCCGTTCTGGCTGTGCAGGTCGGCGACCCACAGGTGCCCGCGGTGCAGGTACACGCACGCGTGCAGGCGGCTGAGCCGACGCGAGGTGAGCTGGAACTGGCAGGCCTCGTGGCGGCCGAGCACGATCGGGCCCTCGCGGGTGTCGAACTGCGCGACGCCGTCGTCGATCGAGCTGAGCTCGACGATCGGCCGGGGCGGCTCGGGGAACAGCGGTCGAATCATGCCGGGCTGCCAGAGGCCGTCGGCCTTGGCGGCGGCCTCGAAGTGGGCGGACTGCTCGGCCGAGCTAGTGAAGCGATCGCGCGGATCCTTGGCCATTGCCCGCTGCATGAAGCGGTCGAGGTTGGGCGCGCCGCGGAA
>CBFGLP010001371.1:0-9961 GCA_965649595.1 uncultured Myxococcales bacterium
CTGATCGGCATGGTCGTGCTGTTCGGCTTCTTGCACCGCTGGCGGACCACGATCATCGCCTCGTTGTGCGTGCCGCTGAGCGTGCTGGCTGCCTGCGCGGTGCTGTTCCTGCGCGGCGAGGATCTCAACTGCATCGTGCTGCTCGGGCTCGTGCTCGGGGTCGGCATGCTGATCGACAACGCGGTCGTGATCGTCGAGGCGATCGAGCAGCGCCTGCAGGAGGGCAAGGGCCCGCTCGAGGCCGCCCGCGAGGGCGCGCGCGAGGTCGGGCTCGCGACGATCGCGTCGACCTTGACCTCGGTGATCGTGTTCTTGCCGATGATCATCGGCGGCTCGCCCGGGCAGCTGACCCAGTACATGAGCCCGCTCGGGGCGACCTTCGTGACCGCCCTGATTGCGAGCTTGCTGATCTCGCAGCTCGCTGTGCCGCTGCTGGTCGCGTGGAAGAGCCTCGCGCGCGACCGCGAGGACCCCACGGACCAGCCGGCGAAGCCCTATCGACCGACCCGCAACTGGTTGCTCGAGCCGCTCGCCCGCGGCTACGCCCGCTTCATCGCGTGGAGCGTCCGCCACCCACGAGTGATCCTGCTGATCGGCGTGGGGATGTGCGCGAGCGCGGTCTACCCGGCCAAGAACATGCAGGTCGACATGGGCATGAGCGAGAAGATGATCGCGATGCCGATCCGGCTCGAGCTGACCGGCAGCCGCGGGTTCGAGGACGTGCAGGCGCGCGTGATCGTGCTCGAGGAAGCCCTGCTGCCGCGCAAGGACGAGCTCGGCATCGCCACGCTGACCTGCCGCTACCGCGACTTCGGGGCCTGGTGCGACGCGTTCCCGAGCGTCGACATCGAGTCCGAGCAGCAAATGTCCGACTTCAAGCAGCGCCTGAGCCTCGTGCTGCCCGAGCAGGCCGGCGTCCGCTACCACGTCGGCGAGCGCGAGGACTTCCGGATGATGAACAACCGCGACCCGCGGGAGGTGCAGTTCGTGATCCGCGGCGAGGACATGGCCACGCTCAACCGCCTCTCGGAGGAGTTCGCCGCCCACCTCGCCGAGCGCTTGCCCAAGGGCGATCCCGACAACCCCGACGCGGGCGGCTACGACCAGATCACCGGGCCCTTCAACGAGGGCAACGAGGAGCTGCGGATCGAGCTCGATCCAGAGCGCCTGCGTCGCTTGGGCCTGCGCGCCGACGAGGTCGCCAACTTGGTCGGGCTAGCCTTCCAGGGCGTACCGCTCGGCCGGATCCGCGGGCCGCAAGGCGAGATCGAGCTGCGCCTCGCGACCGGCTCGGTCGAAGGCGGCGATGACAAGGGTCCGGGCCTGGCCGAGCTCGAGGACCTGCGCGTGCCGATCGTCGACAGTGAGGGGCAGCGACGCGAGGTCCCGCTCGCCGCCGTCGCCGACGTCCGGTTCGCCCGCAGCCCCTTTTGGGTCCAGCGGGTCGACCGTCAGACCGAGCTGCGCATGAAGGTCCGCTTCTTCTCGAACGACAAGGAGCGCAACCAGCAATTGGTCAAGTGGGCGCAGGAGGGCTTCGTCCTGCCGCAGGGCTACTCGTTCGGTCAGGGCACGCCCTGGGGCGTCGAGCGCAAGGACATGATCGAGCTGGCGATCAACCTCGGGCTCTGCCTGATCTTGGTCTACGCGGTGATGGCCTCACTGTTCGAGAGCTTCCTGCAGCCGGGCGCGATCCTGGTCACCGGCCTGCTCGGCTGCTTCGGCGCGCCCTGGGCGATGTGGGCGACCAAGACCACCTTCGACATGGTCGCGATGATCGGGCTGTTCATCCTGATCGGGATCATCGTGAACAACGGGATCATGCTGGTCGACAAGATCACGATCCTGCGCAGCGCCGGGGTCCCGCGCGAGCAGGCGCTGGCGCTGGCGGGGCGCGATCGCTTGCGCCCGGTGCTGATGACCGTCACGACCACGATCTTCGGCTTGGTGCCGATGCTGCTGCACCACCCGACGCTGGCGGGGGTTTATTACCACTCGATCGCGATCATTATCGCCGCCGGGCTCGCGACCAGCACGGTCATGACGCTGGTGTTCTTGCCTTCGGCGTATGTGCTGGTCGAGGACCTCTCGCTGGAGGCCAAGCGCGTGTGGAGGTGGATCGTTCGGTGATTCTTCCCGTCACCCAATCTCGACGCAGCGCCGCGCGATCGATCCGTACTCGAACCCGGTGATCGGAAAGCGAACCTCGCCCCCGCCCTCGAACCCCGCGCCCGCGACCAGCAAGAGCGGCAGCCAGTGCTCCTCGGTCGGATGCGCCATGCGAAGCGCGGGCGCTCGCTCGCGATAGTTGGTCAGCGCGTCGAGGTCACCCGCCGCGAGCACCTCGGCTGTCCAGGCGTCGAACTCGCTCGCCCAGCTCGGGGTGGCCTGTCGCTCGCTGGGATCGACCTTGCGCAGGTTGTGGACCACGTTGCCGCTGCCGAGCAGCAGCACGCCCTCGTCGCGCAGCGGCGCGAGCGTTCGGCCGAGCTCGATCAGGCTGGCCGCGCCTAGCCGCGAAGGCAGCGAGATCTGCAGCACGGGCACGTCGGCCTGCGGAGCGAGGTGCAGCAAGGGGACCCACACGCCGTGGTCGAGCCCACGCTCGGGGGCGCGCCCGACTGGTGCGTCGAGCAGCCCGGCGATCCGCTCGGCCAGCTCGGGCGCGCCCGGGGACGCGTACTCGAGCTGATAGAGCGGGCGAGGGAACCCATAGAAGTCGTAGATCAGCGGCAGCGGCGAGGTCGCGCCGATCGTGAGCGGCGTCGCCTCCCAGTGGGCCGAGATCACCACGATCGCTCGTGGCTTGCCGACCCGCGTGGCCATGGCCTCGCCCCACGCCCGCAGCTGCTTGCCCTTCACGGGATCGAGGGCGAGCAGCGGCGCGCCGTGACCGACGAAGGCCACGGGCATGCGAGAGGTCGCGGGTGTATCGATCATGGGACGGAATTCCTCGGGCGCCTTGTCGTGGCAGGCCAGCCCGACGACTGAAGCGGCGGTGGCGAGCAGCCAGCCGCGGCGAGTGAGGTGGCCCCGCGAGTCGGCCGATCGCGGGGCCCGGGCACGATCTCCGGGCGCCACGTCACGAGCGTACGCTGGCGCGAGAGCGCCGTTTCGTCGGGTTGTGATATTCCGAGCCGCGCGCCCACGAGCTCGCTCGCGGCTCGCTCGGAGCTGGGAATCCAACCCCGAGCCCACGCGTGATGACGGCGCGCTTCAGAACCCGACCATGGCCCGCTTCGCCCTCGCCTCCGCTTCGCTGCTCGTGTGTCTGTCCGGCTGCTCTACCTCTGTGGCCGTCGACGCGACCCGCTCGCCTTCGACGGCCGAAGCAGCCCCACGGGTGACCAACACGATCTTCATCGAGGCCGCGGGCATGGACCTGACCCCGCCCGACACCTGCGATCCGGTCACGGCCACCAACGCGCTCGCGGACACCCGCTCGAGCTACGACTCGAGCATGCTGGTGAGCGCCTGCGCCGACGCATGTCGTCCCGCCGTCTGCCAGGGGTTTGCGATCGAGGCCGAGGTCATGGGCGTGGGCTATCGCTACGACCTCGCCCTCTACTCCGATGCGCTCGCGCTCGCGTGTGGTGCGAGCGAGGCCGCGTGCACGACCGTTGGCGAGGTGGTGCTGATGGGCAAGGAGCTCGACGCCACGCTGCTGACCAGCCTCGCGATCGAGCCGGTCGAGCTCGCCGAGCCCGAGCCCACACCGAGCGAAGGCGCGGTCGAGCCCGCGAGCGAGCAGGATCCCGAGCTAGCGCGGGCGCTCGAGGCCGCCTGCGATCAAGGTGACGCGGCGTCCTGCTTCGCGTTGGTCGACCTCGACGTGGTGCTGTTCGGGTACGAGTACGAGGTCTATGGCGCCCGCGAGGCGGCGCTGCGTCACTGGGACAAGGCGTGCAAGCTCGAGCCGCTCACGTACTGCGGCGGGTTGGACGTGGCCTACGAGTACGTGTATCCGGACGAGGGCTGCGCGGGGTGAAGGCTAGTCGCAGCTGTCGAGCTCGCTGATCCACTGCTCGATCAACGCGAGGCCGTCCGCGTCGACGCGGCCGCTCCCGAGCAGCGGCATCTGCCCATCGCCGCGGGTGCTCATGCGCAGCCACAAGTTGGAGTCGTGCGGATCACCAGGCGCGACCCTTCGTGTGCCATCGACGTAGGGGCTCGGGAACTCGAGCGGCTCGCAGATCCCGGTCTCGGTCAGCGGCGTCGACCAGCGCAGGTCCGGCGACATCCACTCGGGCTCGTGGCAGTGGGCGCAGTTGGCATGCAGGTACGCGCGAACCCGGTCCTCGAGCGGGGCCGAGGTGTCGCTCGGATCGGGCATGCGCTCGAGCTGCTCGGGCTCGCCGAGTGGTTGGTCGAGCAGGCCGATCGCCGTGAGGGCGTCGAGCTGCTCGCGCGAGCCGTCGCTGTAGTGGACACGGCGATTCATCTGGAGGGTCGTCGGACCGAGCGGGACTCCGCCGCCGAAGCCGTGGCAGATCTGGCAGCCGTACACGTCGGGGAACTGCCACTCGAAGCGCTCGTCACCCGCGGGCCCGTGGATGGTCAGCTCGAGCGTGGCGCCTTCGTCGAGCAGGTCGGCGTCGGATCCATCGGCGCGCCAGCGGAAGGTGTGAAACTCCCACAGGCCCTCGCGTCGCCGCATGAAGCGGGTCTCGATCGGCCGCCGCGTGCTCGGGTCGCCGGGCTGAGCCTCGAACGAGAAGGTTTTAACTAGCAGGCTGCCGGTCGGGAAGCTCCAGCGGCCCGAAGCGTCGACCTCGATCTGCTCGCCGGGTGGCACGACCAAGAAGCGCTGCTTGTGCAGGCCGTCGCTCCACAGCGGTGACGCGACGAGGTAGGGGATCAGATCGGGGGCCGGGGTCAGCGTCGATAGATCGGTGAAGCAGCCGGTCTCGCTCAGTCGGGTCGGGATCGTGCCAGGTATGCCGTCGTCTGCGAGCTCGAAGCGGACGAGCCGACCGAGCCCGTCGATCGCCCGAGGCTCACCCGCAGCGTCGGAGCCGAGCGCTTGCACGCCCTCGGGCACGCTCGCGATCACCTCGGCGCTCGTGGCATTGGAGGCGATGCCCCAGATCCGACCCGAGCAGCGGTCGGCCCACGAGAGCGTGCCGGCGAGCATCGGCACGGCGTCTCCGAGGACCACCAGCCCGCCGACGATCCCGCAGTGATCCTCGCCAAGCCCGTAATCGAAGATCGGCTCGACATAGAGCCCGCTGTCGCAGTCGCCGGGCCCGGTGCAGGTCCGGCCCTCGCGGACCGGCCAGCCGAAGTTGCCGCCCGGCGTCATCCGGTTCAGCTCCTCGCGGACACCCGTGCCGCTGTCGGTGCACCAGATCTGCTCGGCCTGCGCGACGCAGTGGCGCGGATCGTGAAAGCCCAGCGCCCAGATCTCCGCGCGCGCGTCGGGGTCTTCGACGAAGGGGTTGTCGGGTGGGATCTGGTAGCCGGTCGTCGGCGTGTCGGGTGCAGCGATGCGCAGCAGCGAGCCACGCAGGTCGTCGCGCTGCTGGGCTGCGGCGATCGAGGGCAGAGTCGGGGCCGTGACCGAGGCATCGCCGACGCCGACGAGCACGTGACCTTGCTGGTCGATCACCAAGCCACCACCGACCGCGGGGCCCTCTGCACCGACCTCGACGTCGAGCATCAGCAAGCTCGACGCGAGCTCGGGTGTGCCGTCGACCAGCGGGATCCGGACGAGGCGGTTGCGCGGCGAGAGACCGGCGCGCTGGAAGTACGCATAGACCCAGGCGTTGTCGGGAGACAAGGCGATCCCCAGCAGCCCGCGTGCGTCGGCGTCGACCTGCGAGCCGAGATCGAGCCAGGGCTGTGGCTCCCGCTCACCTCGCCCGTCGACGCGCCAGACGAGCCCTCGCCGCTCGACCACCAGCAGTCCTTCGCCTCCAGGATCGACGCCGGGATCCGCGACGACTTGCACCGCGTCTTCGAAGCTCGGCGCATCGACCACGACCGGCTGCAGGCGAGGCAGCGCGCCGCTCGGCGTACCGGAGAGTCGACAGTAGGTCTCGCTCGGACGCTCGCCGAGCGCAGGCAGTGTCTCTTCGACGACCTCGGGGCTGTCGTCTTCGCCACTCGGCTCGGCCGTGCACGCGAGGGCGAGCCCTAGCAACGCTGGCCATGAGCCTCGACGGGGCACGACCAGAGCATTGCAGGCTCTCGACTGGATCACCACGCATCGTCTGCGTCGAATGGGGGTGAACCACCAGGCTGAATTCTCGTTGGGGGTGCTCGTCAACTCGCCCGTTCTGGCTGATCCTGAGCGAGCGTGACCTGGACCTTCGCGCTGCTCGCGGGCTCGTCGCTCGTCGGCCCGCCGACCTTGCCGTCCAACGAGCCCGAGCCCGCTCCCGTGCTGCTCGAGTGGACGGCTCCTGCCGAGTGCCCCAGTGGTGACGAGGTCGAGCGGCGGCTCGGTGAGCTGCCTGGGGCCAGCGCGAGCTTGCAGGTGTGGGCAAACATAGAGCGGCGCGAGCCCGGGTTCGTGGTGACGCTGCGCTTTGCCGACGCGGCAGGGGCTGGCGAGCGGAGCTTTTCTGCGAAGGAGTGTGGGCTGCTGACCGACGCGGTGGTGCTGGTCATCGCGGTCGCGCTGGATCCGGTGAGCTTGGCAGAGCGGATCGATGCGCGAGCCCTCGAGCCCACTCCCGAACCCACACGACCCGAGCCCGCCCCTGTCGAGCCCGCGACGCCGGTCGCCCACGAAGACGAGCCCGGCCCGACCATCGTCGACTCGACCGAGCCGTCTACCAGCACCTCGCTGAGCTTCGACGAGCCCGTGGATCCGCCCGTCCGCACCCGCGTGCGAGTGGGAGCCCGAGCGTTCGGCTCGGGTGCCTACGGGCCGACTCGCACCGGCTATGGCGGAATCGGTGGTGCGATCGCCCTGCTCGGCGATCGCTGGCGTGTCGAGGCCACGGCGGCATGGTCGATCCCCCGAGTCATCCGGCTCGACGACACGATCGGCGGCACCTTCGACGCGTGGATGATCGGTGCCCGTGCTTGCTTCGCGCCCACGCTCGGAACGGTCGAGCTCCCGCTCTGCCCCGGCATCGAGGCCGGCCAGGTCCGCGGCCGCGGCCTCGACTCGCTGCCGATCTCCCAGCGTGGCCGGCTCCCCTGGGTCGCCCCCGTGCTCGCGCAGGGCCTGTGGTGGGCGCCGATCGAGCAGCTCGCGATCGGGGCCGAGCTCGCCCTCGTGGTCCCGCTCACTCGCGGCAGCTTCGTGGTCGAGGACCGCGAGGTCGACCGCCTGACCGCCCTCGGCGTGCGCGGGCTCGTGGGTGTCGAGCTTCGCTTACCCTGAGCTGGTGCCCCGGGACGGATCTCCAGGAGCCCGGACATGGGGAGTCGGATGGCCCTTCGCTCCCGGGCGCTGACGGCCGAGTTCACCGCCGCTTACCGTGCCCACGTCGCGTTCGTGTGGCGTGAGTTGGCGCGCCAGGGAGTCCCCCCAGCCATGCTCGAGGACGCGCTGCAAGAGGTGTTCGTGATCGCGCACCGCCACTGGGGTGCTTGGGAGGGGCGCGCGTCGATGCGAGCGTGGCTCCACGGGGTCGCGCGCAGGGTCGCGGCCAACCAGCGCCGAGGACAGCGTCGACACCAGACCAAGCTCGACGAGCTCCCAGCGCCGGCTCCCGAGCCACCCTTCGACGAGCAGCTCGCCGCCCGCGATCGCCTCGACGTGCTCGCGCGGGTGGTCGCCGAGCTCGAGCCGGAGCGACGCGAGGTGTTTGTCCTGGCCGAGATCGAGGGCATGAGCGCGCCGGAGATTGCCGACGCGCTCCAGTGCAAGCTCAACACCGTCTACTCGCGGCTGCGCCGAGCCCGGGCCACCGTCGCGCGAGTGATGGCCGAGCTAGAGGACGAACGAACCCCGAGGAGCGACGATGGCCGAGCTCGATGAACGAACCCGTCGCGACCTCGTGCGGCTGCGTGATCGTGCGGCGCCGTCGGGCGACGTCACGGATCGAGTGCTCGCCAAGCTCGAGGCGCAGCTCGGGGGTTCTGATGGGGATGGTGATGGAGGCGAGGGCCTCGACCCGGGGCTCGTGGAGAGCTCCGTCGGCCGTGGCGTGGACGTGGCGTTCGCGGCCAAGGTGGTCGCGGCGACCGTCGGGCTGACGGGGGCGGGCTTGCTGGCGCTCAAGCTCGCGGCTGTGGTGATCGCGGGCGTGAGCCCAGAGTCGAAGGGCACCGTCGTCGAGGCGAGGGCGCAGCCCGAGCGCGAGTTGGATTCGTCGCCGAGCACAGCCGAGCCTGAGCACGAAGCAGGCCCTGCACCCGAGCAAGCCACGCCCGAGCCAGCGAGCGAGGTTGCCGATGGACCGACCGAGCTCTCGATCCAGGGCGAGGCGAGCACGGGCAAAGCGGCCGCCAAGCCGACCCCCGACGATACCGACACGCTCGCAGCCGAGCTCGCGCTGCTCGAGTCTGCGCGCGCCACGATGGATCCCTACGCACGCCTCGAGCTGCTCGAGCGTCACCTCGAGGGCTACCCAGCCGGGACCTTGGCGGCCGAGCGCGACCTGTTGCGCGTGACCGCCAATTGCGAGCTCGGTCGCAGCGAGGACGCGCGCGAGTTGGCCGAGGCGTTCGTGAGCCAGCACCCCCGCACGCCCTTTCGGGCCCGCCTGCGCAGCGCGTGCCCGGAGCTAGACCTCCCGGCGGAAGAAAAATCGAACTGAGCGGGACGGATCCTCGCGCTCGCGGAAATCTCGAAGGCGAAAGGCAAGAGAAACCTTCCATGCGAATCGACACGAGGATTGGTCTATTGGTGATGCTGGGCTTGGTCGCTTGCGAGATCGGGCCGAAGGACATCGGTCAGCTCGACGGCGACGAGGACGGGAGCGGGACCGAGGACGAGTCGACCGGCGATGGCGACGGCGAGTCGACCGGCGACGGCGATGACACCTTGGATTCCGGCGATGGCGACTGCGAGCCCGCGCAGCCGCTCACCCTCGACTTTGCGATCACCGGTCTCGCCCCCGGCGAGGACGACGTCACGCTGACCTGCGCTGCGAATGCCGTCCCCGACGGTGAAGACATCCTCGTCAGCTTCACGCTCTGCACCGACCAAGACGACCAGCCCCACGCCGACCTCGAGCTCACGTTGTCCGGCGACTGGTGGGAGCCCAGCCTCGGAGATGGCGATCTCCCCGCTACCACCCTGCGTTATGTCCAGCAGCCCGCGGGTGAGCACATGAACCGTTGGCTGGCGCTCGAGACCGAGGGCCAGTTCCCGCTGGCGCTCGCGGCCATCGACGCCTCCACGCTCTATCCCCCCGACGTGCTCGACTTCGACTACGGGCCGGTCGACATCTCGTTCGATCAGGGCAGCTGCACGCACCCGGAGCACCCTTCCGGGTGCGGGCCCGTGGATCGGCTCGAGGTGCTGTTCAAGTACGGCAGCGAATTCACCGGCGTCATCGATGGCAGCTCGATCCACGCGTTGGGATCCCTGAGCCAGGGCGGGAGCGTGTACTTCGACGTGGTGGTCGCACGCGCGTGGGAGCTGCTCGAGAACTCCTGCTTCGACGTGCCCGAGCGCGAGCTGGTGATCGGGCTCGTCGCGTACCCCAACTCGTGAGGCGCGACCTAGAGGCCCGTGCGAAAGCGAAGAGCCCGTGGTGCGCTGCACCACGGGCTCTCGCGTGTCCGAGCGCCGACCCGCTCAGCTCTGCAGCTTCACGAGCACCGCGTCGATGACCTTCTTCGCGTCCCCGAACAGCATCCGAGTGTTGTCGTGGAAGAACAGCGGGTTCTCGACCCCCGCGTACCCGCTCGCCATACCGCGCTTCATGACCACGACGGTCCCGCTCTTCCAGACCTCGAGCACCGGCATGCCGGCGATCGGGCTGGCCGGGTCGGTCTGGGCGCTGGGGTTGACGATGTCGTTGGCCCCGATCACCAGCACCGCGTCGGTCGCCGG
>CBFGLP010001372.1:0-3175 GCA_965649595.1 uncultured Myxococcales bacterium
GCAGCCACGCGCGGTGGTGGGCGACGCCGGCGAGCAAGGTGGCCTTGGCCTCCTCTTGGCGATCGAGCTTGAGCAGCAGGCGATGCAGCTCGCGCAGGACCCCGAGGTCGGTCGGCTCGAGCAGCAAGAGCTCGCGCATCAGCTCGACGGCGACGTCGGGCTTTCCGAGCGGGCCGCGGTGGAGATCGGCGAGCGCCCGCAAGCTGCGGATCCGCTGCTCGCCGTCACCGAGCTCGACCAAGAGCTGCAGCGCCTCGACGCGCTGCGAGAGCGCGCCGTACTCGGCGGCGATCCGATCGGCAGACAGCAAGGCGTGGCGAGGATGGAAGCCGCCGCGACCGGCCGCGAGGTAGTGACCGATCGCCCGCTGCGGGTTGCCGGCTCGCTCCTCCGCGTCGCCGGCGAAGTAGTGCAGGGCGGCGGCCCGCTCGGGTGAGAGCTCGCGCTGCAGCGCCCGCTCGAGCTCGGCGACGACCTCGGGCCAGCGCTCGAGTCGGGCGTAGCCTTGCGCGAGGTCGGCGTGGATGCCCGAGTCCTCGGGCCAGCGCGCGAGCCCGCGCTCGAGCAGCTCGACGGCGGCCTCGGGTCCATCGGTGTGGCCCGCGAGCCGAGCGATCTCGCGGACCGCCGTGGGCGACGACTCGCCGCGCTGCTCGAGCAAGGTCAGGCGCTTCTCGAGCAGGATCTGCAAGGGCGGAGCCCCGTGGATGCCATGGGCCGCGCGCGTGCGCTCGAGCCCGCGGAACGCCAGCTCGTCGGCGGGATCGATCGCCAGCGCGCGAGCGAAGAGCGACCACGCCTGCGAGTTGTGAGCGCTCGGGTTGGCGGTCCGCAACGACACGCTGCCGGCCCGGCACAGTGCGCGGACCTTGTGGGTCGGCACGCGCAGCTGCTCGGCGAGCTGCTCGAGCGTCGCGATCGCGGCGGCGACCTGCGAGGGCCCGCCGATCCGCTCGAGCACCCGCGCCTTGCAGTGCAGCGCGGGCAGGTAGTCGGGGCGGCTGCGCAGCGCCTGCTCGACGCGAGGCAGCGCGCCATCGAGATCGCCGCGACGCTCGTGCAGCTCGGCGGCGATCGTCGCGTAGGCGGCCTGCTCGATCGCGTCGGCGGCCGCGGCCCCGGCGACCTGGAGATCCTCGGATCGACCAGCGTAGCTGTCTTGGCGCTTGCGCTTGACCCTCAGCCGTCCCTTGCGGGCGAGCACGTGACCCGGTGCGGCGTCGAGGATCCGAGCATAGCTCGCGTCGGCTCGATCGAGGTTACCGGCTTCTTCTTCGTAGCGCGCCGATCGATAGGCGTAGGCGAGCAGGCCAGCATCGTCAGCGGGCAGCTGGTCGGCGAAGCGGGCGGACGCGGCCTCGAGCGCACCCGCGGCGCGCGAGGGTCGACGCGCCCGCATGGCCGCGCGAGCGAGCCGGAGCTGGGTGACGAAGTCTTCGGGCCGTGCCTCGGCGACGGCTCCGAGGTATTGGATCGCGACCACGGCCTTGGGCGTCAGCTCGGCCAGCTGCAACGCGAGCGCTCGGCGATCGTCGGCGCCTCGCTCGGTGGTCAGGCCGGCCTCGGCGAACGCCTGGAGATCGCGGGCGCGGCCGAGCTGCTCATAGAGGCGCAGCAGCAGCGCCCGCGCGACGCCCAGCTGAGGCCACAGCTCGAGCGCGCGGACCAGCTCGCGCACGGCTCCTTCGGCGTCGCCGAGGTGGCTGGCCCGCACGTTGGCCGAGCGGTGCAGCAGCAGCGCGCGCGTGCGTGGGCCCTGGACCGCGCCGACGTGCTGATCGATCAACCGAACGAGCGTGTCCCAACGGCTCAGCCGAGCGGCCAGGCTCTCGGCCGCGTGCAGGGCCGGGAGGTGCCGAGGCCAGCGCTCGAGCAGCGCCTCGAGCTCGACCAGCGCGTCCTCCTGACGATCGAGCCGGGTTGCGAGGATGCTGGCGAGCTCGAGCCGCAGCGCGACTTGCCGGCCGCGATCGCTGCTGTAGAGCAGCCGCTTGCGCAGCAAGGCGAGCAGGCCCTCGTAGTCGCGATCGTCGCGCAGCAGCTGCTCGAGCCCCGCCATCGAGGCCTGGTGATCGTCGACCGAGTCGAGCGCTTGCTCGTAGAGCTCGCGCGCCTTCTCGCGATCGCCGAGCTCGAGCGCCAGCTCGCCGGCGCGGTGCAGCAGCTTGGCCCGGCGTATCGGCGAGAAGGTCAGCCGGATCTCCTGCTCGGTGACCCGCAAGAGCTCCTTGGTCCGCCCGGTCTTGGCCAGCAGCCGAGCGAGCCGCTGCAGCGAGGGCATGTGCTCGGGCAGCTCCTTGAGCAGCGAGACCAGGTACTTGGTCGCCTGCTTGGGATCCTCGTCGCCCGCGTGCAGCTGGCCGAGCACCGAGAGCAGGAACACCTTGCGCGAGGGCGACTGAGCGCTGCGCAGCTCGGCCTCGTAGAACTCGGCCAGGTCCTCGGCCCGGCCCATCTGGTGGAGCACTCGCTCGAGGCGATCGCGGGTCGGCCGGTAGCTGGGCGCGATGCTCGACGCCTCCTCGTACATTCGCCGCGCGCCCTCGAGCTCGTCGAGGTGCTCCTCGAGGACCTGACCGGCGCGGAGGAACGCCTGCGCCGTCTCGGCCTTGGTCAGCCCGGCCTCGCGCGCGGTGCTGGCCTGCAGCTTGAGCAGCTCGAGCAGCTGCGCCCACAGGCTGTTGGCGATCAGGTAGCGGGCGGTGTCCTCGACAGCGGGCACATGGCCGGGGAACAGCCGCAAGGCCTTGCGCATCGCCGCGAGGCCCTCGTTCACGCGATCGAGCCGGATCATCGCCAGGCGACCGACCCGGTAGAAGAGCTCGGCTCGGGTCGCCGGCTCGCGCTCGCCGATCGCTCGCAGCTGACCGAGGCAGGCCAAGAGCGCGACCTCGTAGCGGCTCGAGCTCATCGCCAGCTCTTCGAGGTTGCGCCAGAGCGAGAAGTTGTCGGGTTGGGCCTGGGCCGCGGCCAAGAGCAGGGCGGCGGCGGCCGGGCGCTCGCGCAGGTCGTGCAGGACCAAGCTCGCGCGGGCCAGCGGCATCGCGCGCTGTCGCGGCTCGCGGGCCTCGGCCTCGGCCTCCAGCGCCTGCAGCATCAAGGCCACGTCGCCGGCCAGCTCGGCCATGCGGAACAGATCGCTGACCAGCCCGAGATGGTTGGGCACCAGCTCGAG
>CBFGLP010001373.1:0-2588 GCA_965649595.1 uncultured Myxococcales bacterium
CAGCAGGTTGAGTTGAGCAGCGGGCACGAGCGTAGATCTCGAAGGTGACGATTGGGTTCACTTCTCAGCCCCGTGGGCTGACTCAGCGAGTCGGGGGGATCCGGACCGGCTCGTCGGGCGCGACGACGTCGAAGGGATCGAGCTGATCGCTCGCGTCGCAGATGGTCCAGAACCGGGTCGGGTCGCGGTAATAACGGTGGGCGAGGTGATCGAGGCGCTGACCGGGTCGCGGCGTGATCTCGAGCCGCACGGGCAGCTCGGGGGTCATCCGCAGCTCGATCAGCTCGCGCACGCGACCGTGGACGTCGCTGACCTCGACGGTGTCGAGCTTGGCGTAGCGTGAGCGCTTGTCGATGGTGGTCATGATCACAAGGGCAGGATGTTGGAGTTCTGCGCGGCGGTTCGGTCGAGGAACATCTGCGACCAGCGGCGGCGGTTCTCGGCTTGGAACGCGAGCGCGTCTTGGACCGCTCGGTTGTCGCGGGCCTCGGCCTCGGCGACGACCTCGAGCGAGACCTCGACCTCCGCGCGGACCGGCGCGAGCTGGCTGTTGTGCAGCGTCTCGTTGATGTTCATCGCGGTGATGCGGACCGGGTACACGCGCTTGCGGCCCCACACGAACAGCACGGTCGGTCGAGGCGAGCGCTGCTGGACCGGCTCTTGGCCATCGCTCGCGTCCGCGCTCTCGCTCGGGGCTGGGTGCAGGAGATCCTCGAGCGCGCTGAGCTCGGGCAGCAGGCCCAGCTCCGCGTCGAGCTCGTCGGCCTCCTGGTGGCGATCGACGAAGTCGAGCCGGATCAGCAGCGAGAAGCTCTCCTTGAGCGCGCCGCTCGACGCGTCGGCGCTCTGCTCACTCTGACTGCTGCTACCTCCGCCAGCGCCCTCGGTTCCGCTGCCGCCCTGCGCCTGCTCGATGCTCAGGCTGCGAGCCAGCCCCTCGGGGTTGAAGCGGAACGGGATCGTCCGCTTCTTGTTGTCGTCGTCCGGGTAGCCGCCGGGGTCGTAGGCGATGAAGGCCCCGCGCAGGTACTTGGTGTCGTCGCTGGTCGTGGTCATCGAGATGCTCCGGTGCGAGCGAGCAGCCGAGCGAGCAGCTGCTCGGCGAGCAGATCGGGGCCGGCGGGGCCCAGCAGCGTGCGCGGGTCGTCGAGCTCGAGCTCGAGCTGATCGAGCACCAGCGCGTCGAGGCGGGCGAGCTGACCGCCCGGAAGTCGCCGCAGCGCCTCGGCCAGCTTGGCGAACGCCTGCTGCAGGACCGGGCCGAGCTGCTCGGCCGACTCGCGCTCGAGCTCGGTGTCGACGAGCAGCGCGTCGACCTTCAGCTCGATCTGGCTGGTCGCCGCGCTCACGAGCCGACCTCCCGACGCGGACGTCCAGCCTCGCCCAGCCACTGCGCGAGCGGGCCAAAGTCGCTGGCCGAGCGGGCGAGCCCGGCCTTCTCCAGCTCGCGGAAGGTCGCGCGGACCAAGTCGGCGGTGGCGATCGGTCGATCGGCCGCCGCAGCCAGGTGAGCGGCCGCCAGCGCGATGTTGTGAATGTGTCCGCCGGACAGCCGAAAGCGGCGCACGAAGGGCTCGAGATCCAGCTCGGGGTCACGCTGGCGCGGCAGCGCCTGCTCCCACAGGCTCGCGCGTCGGTCCGTGTCGGGCATCGGGAACTCGATCACGAAGCGCAGCCGCCGGAGGAACGCGGCGTCGATGTTGCTGCGCAGGTTGGTGGTCAGGATCGCGATCCCGGCGAACGACTCCATCCGCTGCAGCAGGTAACCAACCTCGACGTTGGCGTAGCGATCGTGGGCGTCCTTGACCTCGGTCCGCTTGCCGAACAGCGCGTCGGCCTCGTCGAAGAGCAGCACGCCGTGACCGGCCTCGGCCTCGTCGAACACCTGCGCGAGCGCCTTCTCGGTCTCGCCCAGCCACTTCGACACGACCTGCGAGAGATCGATCCGGTAGAGGTTGAGGCCGAGCTCGTTGGCGAGGCACTGCGCCGCGAAGGTCTTGCCAGTGCCGGGTTGACCCGAGAACAGGCAGCTCAGCCCGCGCCCGAGCGCCGCCTCGCGCGAGCCCAGCTCGCGCTCGACCCGAGCGCTCGCGCGGTACCAGCCGACGATGTCGGCGAGCTGCTCGGCGATCGCCGGCGGTACGACCAGCTGGTCGAGCCGCGCCGGCGAGCGCAGGTGCGTGACCATCCGGCCCATCCGTCGCGCGCCTTGGTTGCGCAGCGCCGTGGCCAGCTCGTCGAGCGTCGGCTCGCGCTCGCTCGCGCCGAGGGCCAGGCGATCACGGGCCTCGCGATCGGCCGCCCGCGCCTGCTCGACCCCGACCCGAAAGCGCTGCCCGAGCGAGCGGCTAGCGATGTCGTCGCAGCCGAGCGTCGACCACACCCGCTGGCTCTCGCGCAAGCCCAGCGCTGGCACGTCGATCGCCGCGAGCTTGCCGGTGCCGCTGCGCTCGTTGACGATCACCAGCAGCTCGCCGATCGTCGCGGCCAGCTCGCTCAGCCGCGCGACTGGTAGCGGTCGCGGATCGAGCCAGCGGCTGAGATCGAGCACCCGCACGGCGCTGCGCATGCGGGCCAGCTCGGCGACG
>CBFGLP010001374.1:0-7982 GCA_965649595.1 uncultured Myxococcales bacterium
ACCCTCCTCGCTGGCTGCCAGACGCTCAAAGAAGTCTCGGTCGGCTACGCCGACGCGATCGCGGCCTCGGAGCTGCCACCCGGCGACGCGCCGCTGCGACAGGTCGAGGTCCGGTTCCCGAGCCTCACCGACATCGATCCGCTGAGCAGCCCGAGCCTCAGCCGCTACGCCGTCACCCGCGAGGAGCTCGAGTCGGTCAAGGCGACCGAGGCCGAGCTCGAGCCCCAATCCGGCTGTGCCCTGCCCTTCTCGTCAGTCGAGCTGCAGGTCCACGCCGCCGAGCTCGGCGCTCAGACCTTCGCCAAGGCGACGATCGGAGCCGACGGCTGCCCGAGCTGGACGATCGATCCGGTCGAGCTCGCGCCCTGGTTCCGCCAGCCGAGCATCTCGATCGTCGCGCTGGTCGATGGCGAGCCCTACGACCCGAGCGCGATGACGCTGCAGGTCCGGGCGGCGTTCTTGATCGACGTCGCGGACAAGCGGATCGAGCAGTGACCAGTCAGTGATCGATCAGCGATCGATCGAGGCCTCGACGCAGCGGAACGCCTGCGAGCGGCCCCACTGACGCACGTTCACGAACACCGCCTCGATCACACCATCTTCGTTCACGAAGTAGGTGTCGGGGATCTTCTCGCTACCGAAGGTCTGGTGGGCCTTACCCGTGCGATCCCAGAGCAAGGTGACCGGCGCGTCCTGCAGGCCCATCCGCTCGAGGTAGGGCATGATCGCGGACTTTTCCTGATCGACGCTGATCGCAACCACCTGCACGTCTTCGCGCTCGGACAAGCGCTCACCGAGGATCGCCAGGTCCGGCCACTCGCGCGTGCAGGGCTCGCACCAGGTCGCCCAGAAGTTCACGACCAGGAACTTTCCCTGCAGGTCGGCGAGCGCGACCGGGTTGCCTTGCATGTCCTCGAGCTCGAGCGCGGGCGCCTCTTCGTTGCGGGGCTCCGGCCCGAGCGGACGACAGGCGGCGCCGAGCTGGGCCTCGGCCGCGGGGATCAGCGTGCGGGCGAACCCGAACACCAGCAGGCCGCCAACCAACACGAACGCGATCAGGGCCACGATCGCGACCGGATCGAGCCCGCCCGCACGCGCGGGCTTGCGCGCGAGCTGGGGCGGAGGGATCGACCCGATCGGATCGGAGAGCTTTGGATCGGCGGCGACAGGCTCGTTCATTCGGGCTACTCGCGGCTCGACTTCTTACCCTCGGAGAGGATCGCCGCGTAGACGTCGGAGGTCCCCCGCTGCTTGGCCAGCTCGATCTGCTCGCGGACCATCGACTCGAACACGCCGTAGCTCTGCGCGCCGGACATGTAGCGGCCGTTGATGAAGAACGCCGGGGTCCCGGTCACGCCGAATTGGTCGGCGACCTTCATGTCCTCGGCGACCTGCAGGCCAACCGCCTCGCTCTCGTAGTCGGCCACGAACTGATCGATGTCGAGCCCCAGCTCGGTCGCCAGCGCCTTGAACTCGTCGAGGGTCTTGGACTGGCGCAGGAACAGCTTCTCGTGCATCTCCCAGAACTTGCCCTGCTTGTGCGCGGCGAGGGCCGCCCGGCTGGCGTCGCGGGCCTGCGGGTGGATGGCCAGCGGACGCTGGCGATAGACCACCCGCACCTCGTTGGGGAACGCCTTGGCGATCTCGTCGATCGTCGGCGCGACCTTGGCACAGTAGGGGCAGTGGTAGTCGGCGAACTCGACGATCGTGACGAGCGCGTCGGCGGGGCCCTTGGCGGGCGCGTTGGCGATCGGGACCGCGTAGACCGAGGTGTCGTCGGGCTCACCGGGCCGCGGCTTGCGGCGCGGCTTGATCGGCTTGTCCGGCGCGCCCTCCTGGCGCAGCTTGGCGTCCTTCATCAGGTGCTCGTAGACCTCGGCGCGGTCGATGCCGTCGTCGACGAGGTCCTTGGCGTAGTCGAGCTCCATGTCGATGATCTGCTTCCAGCCGACCTCGTCACGCTTGCCGCGATAGAGGTGGCCGTTGACGAAGAACGCCGGGGTCCCGCTCACGCCGACCTTGGCGCCGGCCATCATGTCGCTGTCGATCACGGACTTGGCCTTGGCCGACTCCATGTCCTCGCCGAGCTTCTGCGGATCGAGGCCGAGCTCCTTGGTCCACGCGGGCACGTCCTCGATCGAGGCCTTGGACTCGAACAGGCGGTCGTGGAACTCCCAGAACTTGCCCTGCTGGTGCGCGGCCCAGGACGTGTAGGCGGCGGGTCCGGCCGCCCGGTGACCGGGCAGCGGGTAGTGCTTGAAGATCAGCCGGACGTCGCCCTCGTAGGCCGCCATCGCCCGCTTGAGCGGATCGACCGAGTCGGCGCAGTAGGGGCACTGAAAGTCGGCGAACTCGATGATCGTCACGAGCGCGTCGTCGGGCCCGAGCTGGGGCTCGTCGCCGCGCAGCTCGACCTTGTAGCGATCGCCATTCTCGGGCTCGGGCTTGTCACCGAACTTGACCCGCACCCATTGACCGACGAAGTAGCCGACGACCAAGGTCGCAACGAAGCCGAGCACGAACACGAGGTTGCCGAGCAGCTTGCTGCGCTTGGCCTCGGGGCCGCCTGGCGCGGGCTTGGCCGCGACGCCTTGCTTGGCCGTGCTCGCTTGCTGGTCGCTGGCCACGCGCTTGGGCTCGCTGTCGGTCGCCCCCAGCTCGGTGTCTTCGACCTTGCTATGGGGCATCGAAGTCTTGGAGTCCTCGAGGGTCTTGTCGTCGCGATCTTCGTTGTCGGCCATGGTCGACTCCGCTGCGGAAGCCTGTCAGCCCCGCGGGCTGACGAAGGTTACTGGTAAAGCGCCGAACCTCCGAGTCCGGCTGGCTGGGCGCCCGGTTATCCATGACGCCCACGGAATTGCCGTCTCGGCCCCTGGGGGGCTGACGAAGACAGCTGGCGAACACGCTTGGGGAGAGACGCCCGGCCCAAAGCCAGGGCCGGGCGTCTCGCTCCGGATCAGCCCTCCTTGGCGGGCTTGTCCTCGGCGGCCTTCTTGCCCTTCTTCTCGTCCTTCACCGCGGCGTCGTCGGGCTTGGCCGGGGCCGCGGGCGCGCCGGGGGCAGCCGGAGCGGCGGCCTTCTTGGCCTCGAAGCCGCCAGCCAGCTCCTCGTCGAGCACGGTCTTGGTCATCTCGAAGGGCACCGCGCCGCGCATCAACCGGCCGTTGATGAAGAACGCCGGAGTGCCGCTGACGCCATACTTGGCGCACAGCGCCTTGTCCTTCTCGATCTGACCCTTGACCTCCTCCGAGTTCCAGTCGGCGAGGAACTTCACGGTGTCGAGGCCGAGTTGCGCGGCCATGTCCTTGAAGTCCGCCTCCTCACGCTTGCTCTTGTCGGCGAAGAGCAGATCGTGCATCTCGAAGAACTTGCCCTGCTTGCCAGCCGCCAGCGCGGCGCGGTGGGCCGGCTCGGCCTTCGGGTGCATCTGCAAGGGCAGGTTCGCGAAGTAGAACGCGACCTTGTCCTTGTACTCGGGCGCGCTCATGATCTGGCCGATCAGGTCGGCGCCGCGCTTGCAGTAGGGGCAGTCGAAGTCCGAGCACTCCACGATGGTGAGCTTCGGATCCTTCAAGTTGCCCTTGCCGTAGAGCCCGGCGACGTCGATCTCGCGACGCTGGTGATCAGCGATCGGCGGCGGCTTGACCTCGGTCTCCCAGCCCTTGATCATCTCGTTGTAGAGCTGATCGGGCGCGGGCTTCTTCTCGTCGAGGAACTTCTGCGCCTTGGCCATCTCCTCGTCGATCAGCTTCTTGAACTCCTCGTAGGGCAGCGCGCCAGCGACGTTGCGGCCGTTGACGAAGAAGTTCGGCGTACCGTTGGCGCCGAACTTGCGAGCGACCTCCATGTCCTCGGCGATCAGCTTGGCGGTCTCCTCGCTGTTCATGTCGGCCTTGAACTTCTCGACGTCGAGGCCGAGGTCCTTGGCGAAGGTCTCGTAGACGGTGTCGTTCAGCTGGTTGTTGGCCGCGGCCTCGAACAGCTTGTCGTGCATCTCCCAGAACTTGCCCTGCTTGTGGGCCGCGAGCGTGGCCTTGGCGGCCGGCATCGCCTGCGGGTGGTTGGGCAGCGCCTGCTGGCGGAACACCAAGCGGACCTTGTCCTTGTACGCGGGCTCGGCGAAGATCTGCTCGACCGTCGGCAGGACCTTGCGGCAGAAGGGGCACTGGAAGTCGGACCACTCGACGATGGTCACGAGCGCCTCGTTCGGGCCCTTCTGCGGGCGGTCGTCGGTCGGGACCGCGTAGTTGACCATCGGGTCGGGCTGGCCGGCCTGCTGCTTGGGGTCGCGCTTTTGCGGCGGCGGGGCGGCGCGCTCGGTCTTCGACGCCTTCATGATGCGGGCGTAGACCTCCTCACGCTTGGCGCCCGCGTCGATCAGGCCCTGCGCGAAGGTCTTCTCCTCCTCGATCAGCGCCTTGAGCCGATCGAAGTTCATCGCGCCGCGCTGCGGCTTGCCGTTGACGAAGAAGCTCGGGGTCGAGCGGACCGCGAACTTCTTGCCCTGATCCATGTCGGCCTTGACCTTGGCCGCGTAGGTGTGGCCCTCGAGCTCCGTGCGGAACTTGGCGACGTCGGGCACGCCGATCTCCTCGGCGTACTTGACCAGATCGTCGGTCGAGAGCGCGCGGTTGTTCTCGAACACCTTGTCGTGCATCTCCCAGCCCTTGCCCTGGGCCTGGGCGGCCAGCACGGCCTCGGAGGCCGGCTGCGCGTCCTTGTGCATCGGCAGCGGGAAGTGCTTGAACACGATGCGGACGTCGTCGGGGTAGGCCTCGGCGACCTGGTCGAGCGTCTCGGCCAAGCGCTTGCAGTAGGGGCACTGGAAGTCCGAATACTCGACGATGGTCACGAGCGCACCGTTCGGGGCGCCCTTCCACACGTCACCTTGCTCGTAGGTGATCTGGTAGCGCTCGCCGGTGACCTTGTCGTTGAACGAGTCGTCGACGTCGTCGATGGTGACGAACTTGCCGCTGCCCTGCGCGGCGCCGGCCTTCTCGCCGCCCTTTCCGGGCGGGGCGACACAGCCGGTCGAGGTCGTGGTGCCGAGGCCGAGCAGCAGCCCGGCAGCGACGAGGGTATGGAGTGCTAGACGCTTCATGTCGATCTTTCCTTGGATGCGTTGGCCGTCGAGGGCCGATTCGTGCGGGTGGGTCAATTCGATCACTCGGGCTCGCTGGGTGCTTGCGAGCCCGCGGGGCTGGCCGAGTCGGGCTCGCCAGCGGGTTGGTTTGCTGGGCTCGGCTCGCGTGGAGCCGAGACCGCGAGCCCAGCGTTGGGGAATGCTTCGGGGCCGAGCGCCCCGCTCATCAGGTTCGCGCGCAGCTCGGCCCGCGCCGTGCCGCTGGCCTCGAGCTGCTCGGCGCGGGCGAGCTCCTCGTCGATCAGCCGCGTGAAGGTCTCGACGCTGCGCGAGCCCTCGATGTAGCGGCCGTTGATGAAGAAGCCTGGCGTCGCTTGAACCCCGAGCCGGCGCGCGAGCAGCACGTCGGCCACCAGCGCGTCGGAGACCTCGCGGGTCTGGAAGTCGGTCTCGAAGCGCTCGACGTCGACGCCGAGCGCCTCGGCCTCACGCACGAAGCTCGAGAAGCCGAGCGCGGCTTGGCCTTGGCCGGCGAGCTCGAACAGCTTGGCGTGGAAGCTCTGGAACTTGTCCTCGCCCTGCAGACCGACGGTGAGGGCCGCACGCGCGGCCCCGGCCGCGGCCGGATGGATCTCGAGCGGGAGCTGGCGGATCTCGACCCGCAGGTCCTTCGGGTAGCGCTCGAGCAGGGCCGGCACGATGCTCTCGTGGGCCTTGCGGCAGTAGGGGCACTGGTAGTCGAGGAACTCGACGACCACGACCGGCGCGTCCGCGGGTCCAAACCCGAGCGCGCCAGTCGGGACCGCGTAGCGCTGCCCCGCGTCGGGCCCCTTCATCAGCGCTGGCGACTCGGCGTCCTGCTTGGCCTTACGCTCGGCTCGCAGGCGCTTGGCCTCGTCGCTGTCGTCGTCGACGGTGCCGACGGTCGCCGTGCGCATGAACTCCGCGTAGATCTGGGTCCGCGGGATCCCGTCCTGCATCAGCTTGCGGGCCGAGGCGATCTCGCGGTCGATGAGCGCGTGCCAGGTCGGCTCGTCCTTGAAGCCGAGCACGAACAGGCCGTTGACGAACGCGGCCGGGAGCGGCTTGATGCCCAGCGCCGTCGCCTGCCGGCGATCGCGGATGCGCGCGCCCGCGAAGCGCCCGGTGTCGAGATCGTCGAGGAACTGCTGGACGTCGAGCCCGAGCGCCTCGGCGTGCTTGCGCAGGACTGGCCGGGAGAAGTCCTCGGGGTGCTCGAAGAGCCGCCAGTGCATCTCCCAGAACTTGCCCTGAGCTCCGGCCGCGAACGCGGCCTCGGCAGCGCGCTCACCGTGCTGGAAGCCAGGCACGGTGCCGGCCTTGAACACGACCCGAACGTCGTCGCCGTAGTCCTCGACCAAGTGCTTCATGACCTGCCAGGTGCGACCGCAGGGCGCACAGGCGTAGTCGGTCCACAGCACGATCGTGACCAGTGGTTGCTCGCCCCCGAGCGCGTAGTCGTCCTCGGACAGCTCGACCCGGAAGCGCTGCAGATCGATGTCGGCGGCCTCCTGCTGTTGCTCGCGGCTGGCCGGGCACCCCGAGACCAGGCCGAGCAGCAGCGGGCTCACGAGGCTGACGCCGAGCACGAGCGTCCGCGCGAGCGAGCTGAGCAAGGCATCGTTCTCAGCCCCCGGGGAGCTGATTGAGTGTTTCGGATCGCGCATTCGAAGGCACCGTCGGTCTCGAACCGCCCCGTTTGCGCTCGTCGGGCCACATGGCCAGCGAGAGCCGGGGCAACTTCCGCCGACCGAGCTCAGGCTCGGTCGTACGGACCCGGATCCACCACGGTGCTCAGGCGCGGGCGCCTGATTGCTGAGCGAGCCTGTTCAGCCTCTCGAGGCTTACTGCGGAGGATCCAGCGTCACGCTGGATCCGAAGCTCACCGCGGCGGATCACCCGTGCACGAGCGTGCGAGGGGGCCGATCAGGTGGTGCGAGGGCGCGATCGAAGGGCGGTCGGTCGTTGCCGGCCCGGGCCAGCTCGAGGCTGCTGGCGGCCGCGATCACGAGCCGCTCGATCACGACACGGCCGCTGGCCGAGCCGCTCACGACCAAGGGGTTGGTCGGCAGCGGCGCGAAGCGAACCAGCTTGCCGCAGTCACGATCTTGGACGCGGCAGATCTGCCGCGCGTAGAGCTCATCGAGCAGGACCTTGCACTGATCGGGCGAGATCCGCTCCAGCGAGGCCCGAACCAGCGCGAGCAGCCCGTGTTGCTCGAAGGGCGGAAGGTCGGCTCCACAATCGACCCACTCGTCCCGCTCGGCCCGCTTGTCACTGACCTCTTCGTCGTCCCCGCAGGCGCCGCCCTCCAGCTCGTCCGCTTCGAAGCGGGGCTCGTCGACGCTCGACGACAGCGCAGACCGAGGGGCAGATCCCGAAGGCGATCCAGGCGACGTGAGTCGCTGATTGGTGCCCGTTGGCGCCTTGGCCCGCACCATGCCCGGAGCTACGAGGGCCAGCAGCAGCGCTGCCAGCCCGAGCAAGCGGGCGAGGGTCCCGAAGGACCGATGTGCGAGCGAGGTCCCCACGTTCGTCGGCAGGCTATCCGCGCGAGGCGGCGGGCGCAAGCGGGCATGTGGGCGGCGTCGCACTCGCCTCCCTGCTCGGACAGGGTCGAGAGATCAGCGCGAGCTCGGCGACGGCGCTCGAAGACAGCTCGAATGCCCAAAAACGAAAGACCCGGAAGCCTTGGCTTCCGGGTCTTTTCGGTGGGGGGCTTGGAGCGGGAAACGAGACTCGAACTCGCGACTTCAACCTTGGCAAGGTTGCGCTCTACCAACTGAGCTACTCCCGCTTGTCGTGAGCCAGCAATTATAGCTTGGCCGAAGGCTCTGTCAAGTTGGCCAAGCCTCGGCGATCGGAGTGTGAACGGGTC
>CBFGLP010001375.1:0-2115 GCA_965649595.1 uncultured Myxococcales bacterium
CGTCGGTCATGGGATCACTCTACGGTCCACGCGATGCGGTAGATGGTCTCGATGGTGCTGTTCTTCGCCGCTCGGCGCTGGAGCTCGTCCATCAGCTTGCGCCTTTTCTCGCGGACCTCGTCCTCGATGGCGAACACGCGGGTTCGCGCCTTGCGTTGGCGGGCCTCGACGTCGGCGATTTGGCGTTGGATGTCGTGCTGTGCCTCGAGCGTCTCGGCTTGGCGGGCGCGGCGCTCCAGACCACGAAGCTCGCGGCGAATCTCGGTGATGGTTGCCTCGGCACCGCGGATCTGGTCGTCGGACCAGCGCTCAAGGCGCTCCCGGGCCTCATTGAACTCGGACAGATTGCGTTCGGCGGATTGCGCGAGGATGGCGTCGCGTAGCCGAGTTGCCGCAGCATCCAGGCGTTCGTTTGGCGGCGACAGCTCGATCCCGTCTGCGCCTCGCCCGCTCACGGAGAACAGGCGGTCGAGGGTCTCGGGGTCGAGATCGCGTCCGCCATCGATGCAGCCACTCAGCAAGAGGTGCTCCTCGTCGTTGAGCCCGGTTACCCGCAGCCGCTCGAGCGTGAGCCATCCGGACTGCCCCTTCAGCGCGTCGATGACACTCACCTTCAGCGGATGCGTCGAGACGTCGAAGATCACCCGCCGCGTGGGCGTCTCGACCGTCAGGCCCGCCTGCAGTACGTGCTCGCCTAGCGGGTGCGAGAGGCGATAGATGAAGGATTCGGCGACGTCTTGCGACTCGCGCGACACGAGCTCGTACCGACCCGGTGCAAGCCCGGGGACAGGCGCACGCTCGAGGTCGAAGCAGTATTTGCCGTCCGGGAACCTGGCGATGTCGGCCAGTGCCCAGCGCGTCAGCTCCCAAAACTGCCGCCCGATCCGGTCGAGGCGCACGCGGGCCTCGTCGAGACGAAGCCTCAGCTTATCGTGAACGTCAGCATCGAAATGCTCCAACAGCGCCTGTCGCGCGCTCGCCTCGCGCCGTCTAATGACTTCGTCCATTTCCGAGCGTAACGCTGCGAATGCCGCCTCAATGGCTTCCGGTGAGCGGCAAGTCTGGAAGATGTGGTGGATCTTCTTTTCGAGGCCAACGCCGCTCTCGACCGCGCCGAGTATCTCGTCCGAGGCGCCGAACACGCCGTCGAAGAGTTTGCACTTATCGGTGAGGAGCTCCAAGACGCGTTCGTCCGCGCGGTTGAGCTGATCGAGAAAATTGATCACGACGACGTCGAAACGTTGACCGTACCGGTGGCAGCGGCCAATGCGTTGCTCGATACGCTGGGGGTTCCAGGGGAGATCGTAGTTTACCACCAGAGAGGCGAATTGGAGGTTGAGCCCTTCTGCACCGGCCTCCGTAGCAATCAGCAACGTGGACTGGTCACGGAAGTGCTCGATGATAGCGGCTCGGACGTTTGTCGCTCGGGAGCCGGTCGCCCTGGCGTCGGGGTGTCGTGTCTCCCAGGCGTCGAGGATCGCCCTGGTCTCCGAGTCGCTGTTCGACCCGTTGAAGCAGACGATCCTTCCGGCGAAGCCGTTGGCCTCGAGAAACGTCTTCAACCATGCCTGGGTCCGGCGGGACTCGGTGAAAATGACCGCCTTCTCCGCCGCGCCGAGCTTGCGCATCTCGGCGAACCCGCTGCGCAACGCGTCGACGAGCGCAAGGGCTCGCCGGTCGACGTCGATCCTCTTTGCCATCGCCAGCAGCCGGTCGAGCTCGGCAATCTCGTCCTTCGGAGTCCACGTGGATGCCGAACATTCCTCGGGCTGCAGCGTGTCGGTCAGCTCGTCCAGCCAGTCCTCGTCGAATGCCTCGTCGGCGAAGTCCTCGCGCGGATCGCGGTCGCGCTTGTCTTCGTTCTCGAGTCGATCCCGGAGCTTCTCGAGCCCACCCGCGATGGCGGTGGTCGACGAGGCCAGGAGCTTGCGCAGCACCATCGTGATGAGACCGCGTTGGTGGACGGGCAGGCTGATCAGTTCTTCGCGAGAAAGGAACTCGCTGACCGCCCCGTAGAGTTCGCGCTCGACAGGAGACGACTTGAACTTCCACGTCATGGACCGGCGGGCGGTGTACTGCATGTACGGCAGCACGGTCTTGCGGAGAGTTCGGTGC
>CBFGLP010001376.1:0-4139 GCA_965649595.1 uncultured Myxococcales bacterium
ACATCTGCCGCGATTCTTCGAGATTTCGCCAGAATTGTGTCAATTTGCGCGAGGCAGGAGAAAAATCATCTGACAGGAGGGGCGACAGTAGGGCCCTTCGCCTGAAGTTCACGAGCGTCAAGTTGCTGAACCAAGAGTAGATCGCTGTCAGGTGTTCGTGCCGCATTTGTGCCGCAGCGGAAAGGAATAGTGCATTCGGGCGTGTGAGCAATGCGATGGCCTGGTTCTCCCCAGCTAGCCGTGTGTTGAATCGGAAAGTTTGACCATCGCGCTCAAATAGCGCGCATTTTTCCCCTGCGGTCCAAGTGGAGAGCCACTCCTCGACGATGCTCTGATCATCAATCACGAACCCATATTCGTGTCGCACCCCATCGAGCACCATCCCAACCTGGTACATCGAGGGCTCACTGGCCCGAGGGCCCCAAGCAAAGGGCTCACGCGGAACGCCTTCATCTGGCCCCCATACGCGCTGGGACAGCAACACCGC
The DNA here is from genome assembly GCA_965649595.1 of uncultured Myxococcales bacterium. Taxonomy (GTDB): domain Bacteria; phylum Myxococcota_A; class Polyangia; order Nannocystales; family Nannocystaceae; genus Plesiocystis. The sequence goes on from CBFGLP010001376.1 coordinate 488, forward strand.
CGAGCGCATGAACGCCAACGCCTCCAGAAAATTGCTCTTCCCGCTCGCGTTGGCCCCATAGAGCGCCGCCGCCGGAAGGAGACTTTGTCATGCCCAGGAACGACGCGCACCCGCGAGTCGTCGTCCTGCTCGGCGACCTCCATGGTGAGCACCTGCTCGTCGCGGATCGAACGATGATTCTCGACTCGAAATTCGATCAGCATGGCGCCCTTTGCACAGTCTGACACGCTCCCGCGTACAATCAACCACTCGCTCACTTCCAGCGAATCTTATAGACCGGAATCGCCTCTTCCCGCCCCTTCACATAATGCCGGCTCGGTCCGTCCAACCGAAAGGGCGGATCCTCCCCGAGCCGCTGCACCGTCGGCACGCCCAGGGCAATCTCGCCGGGCCCCGCGATCGCGCAGATCCGGCTCGCAATGTTGGTCGCGTCGCCGATCGTCGCGTACTGCAGGAACTGCTCGGATCCGATGTTGCCCGCCGCGACCGGGCCGCTGTTGAGGCCGATGTGGATCCGCAGGGGCTGAAAGCTGGGTCCGAACTCGTGGCGGAGCTCCTCGTTGAGCCCGAGCATCGCCCGCTGCATCGCCACGGCGCTCTCGACCGCGCGCAGGGCATCGTCGTCGCGGCGGAAGGGCGCGCCCCAGACGGCCAGCAGCGCGTCGCCGATGTACTTCTCCAAGGTGCCCTCGCGCTCGAACACGATCTCGGTCATGACCGGAAAGTAGCGGTTGAGCAGCGCGACCACGTCGCGCGGGTGCATGCGCGCCGACATGGCCGTGAACCCGCTGATGTCGCAGAAGAGCGCGGTGACCTCGGTGTCGATCGCCTCGACGGTCAGCTCGGGGCTCTTCATCAGCTCGGCGATCGTGGTCGGCGGGAAGAAGCGCAGCAGGTTGCTGCGGGCGATCGCCTCGCGCTGTAGCGCGGCGTAGAGGCGCGAGTTGTCGAGCGCGACGGCGGCCTGGGCCGCGAACGCAGACAAGAGCTCGAGATCCTCGCCGGTGAACGCCTCGGGCAGGGTCAGGTTGTCGACGTAGAGGACCCCAATAATCTTGTCCTGTGGCTTGAGCGGGGCGCACATCGACGAGCGGACCGACTGCCAGATGACCGAGTCGGAGTTGGCGAGCCGCGGGTCTGAGGCGGTGTCCGAGAAGAGCGCGGCGACGCTGCGCTCGCGCACGTAGTTGAGGATGTGGGTCGAGTAGCTCTCGTCGGGGCCCTCGTCGTCGCTCGATCCCGAGCTGTCGGCGAGCAAGCTCGCGCGGAGCATCCGGGTGTCGCTGCGACCGGCGCGGGACGAGGGCGGGCCGTCCCGCCGCGACTCGGCGACCGGCTTGCCGAACTGGCCGGTCTGCGGATCGATCATCAGGATCGCCGCGCGATCGATGTCGAGGATCGAGAACGCGAGATCGAGGATCTTGGTCAGCTGCTTGTCGATCGACTGTGGCGACGAGAGCAGGCGGGCGACCTCGAGCAGCACCTGCAGGCGACCCTCGGCGCTGCGTCGGAACGCGCGTCGCTGGCGAGCCTCGGCGCTTCGGCTGTCGCGGAGATGCGCGAGCAGGTCGGCACCGATCACCCGCGTGGCCTCGGCAGGGATCTCCTGCACGATCGTCTGCGGGGCCGGGACCGACCAGTCGGTGCTGCGGAACATGAACCCGACGTCACCGCAGACGAACTGGTCCCCGTCCTCGAGCGCGCGCGGCTGCTCGACCCGCTCGCCAGCCATGAAGGTGCCGTTCTTGCTGCCGACGTCCGAGAGCAGAGCTCGACCCTCCGCGTCGAGCTCGAGTCGGGCGTGCTGGCGCGAGAGGCTCTTGTTCTGGACGCGGATCGTGCTCTCACGACCACGACCGATCGAGATCACCCCCGGCTCGAGCGGGAAGCTCCGCTCGTCGTCACGGCCGGGATTGATGATCAGCCGCGGCATTGGCCCTCGATTGTCGCGGATGCGTGCGGTCGGTCGCAAGCGAGCGGGCCTCGCACGAGCCACCGCTCGACGCTCCGCCAGCCGCAGGGCTGTTCGAGCCGCTTGCAATCCGCGGATCGGCGCCGTAGACCCGTCGGCCGCGCGCCGACCCGCGCCAAGCCAAAGACCATGTCCGATTCCGCATCCGCTTCGGTCTCCAGCCCCACCTCGGTCTCCACCAACACGGCTCCCTTCGATCCGGTACCCGCGCTCGCGCGAGAGCTGAACCTCCCAGCCTCCAGCGTCGCCGCGGTCGTCAAGCTGATCGGTGAGGGCGCGACGGTCCCCTTCATCGCTCGCTACCGCAAGGAGGCGACCGGGGGCCTCGACGAGGTGCAGATCCGGACGATCGGCGAGCGCAAGACCTACCTCGAGGAGCTGGAGCAGCGTCGCGCCGCGGTGCTGGCCGAGATCGCGGCGCAAGGCAAGCTCGACCCGGAGCTCGAGCGCAAGCTCCGAGCGGCCGAGAGCAAGCAGGTGATCGAGGACCTCTACCTGCCCTTCAAGCCGAAGCGGCGGACCAAGGCGACGATCGCCCGCGAGAAGGGGCTCGCGCCGCTGGCCGAGCGGGTGCTCGCGCAGCCGCTCGAGGGCGACCCGCTGAAGGAGGCTGCTGCGTTCGTCAAGCCCGAGGACGAGATCGCCGACGCCGACGCTGCGCTGGCGATGGCGCGCGAGATCGTGATCGAGACGATCGCCGAGCACCCCGAGATCCGTGCGCAGGTCCGCCAGCGCTACACCGAGCAGGGCGTGCTCAAGACCTCGCCGATGCCCGGGCTGCCCGACGACAAGAAGGCCGAGCAGAGCAAGTTCGCCGACTGGCTCGATTGGTCGGAGCCGGCGGCGACGATCCCTTCGCACCGCTACCTGGCGATCCGTCGCGGTGAGAAGGAAGGCGTGCTGCGCTCGCAGGTCGAGGTCGAGCCGACGCTGCTGCTGCCGAACCTCGAGCAGGCGCTCGGCGTGAACGATCGCTCGCCCTTCGCTGGCGAGCTGCGCAGCGCGATCGACAAGGCGCTGCGGGGGCGCTTGAGCGTGGGCGTCGAGACCGACGTGCGGGTCGAGCTCAAGCAGCGGGCCGATCGTGAGGCGGTCGACGTGTTCGCCGACAACCTCGAGCACCTGCTGCTCGCGGCGCCGCTCGGGGCCACGCCGGTGATCGGGATCGACCCCGGCCTGCGGACCGGGTGCAAGTGCGCCGCGCTCGACGCAACGGGAAAATTCCTCGAGACGATCACGATCTATCCGGTCAAGGACGAGGACCGAGCGGTCCGTGATCTCGCCGCGTTCGTCCGCAAGCACAACCCGCGCGCGATCGCGGTCGGCAACGGGACCGGCGGGCGCGAGACCGAGGCGCTGACCCGCAAGGTCGTGCAGCAGCTCGGGCTCGGCAAGGACATCGTGGTCGTGGCCGTGAGCGAGGCCGGAGCGAGCGTGTACTCGGCCTCCGACGTCGCGCGAGAAGAGTTCCCCGAGCTCGACCTGACGATCCGCGGGGCGATCTCGATCGCGCGGCGTCTGCAGGATCCCTTGGCCGAGCTGGTCAAGATCGATCCCAAGTCCATCGGCGTCGGCCAATATCAGCATGACGTCAACCAGCGCGCGCTCGCGCGTTCGCTCCATGCCACCGGCGAAGACGAGATTGCCACAGAGTGCGACGATGCGCGCCGGCGCCGCCGT
>CBFGLP010001377.1:0-3215 GCA_965649595.1 uncultured Myxococcales bacterium
GCCTCCTTGAGCTGCTCGACCGACTGCTTCTGCGCCTCCCACTGATCCTTCAGTGTGGCCGCGAGCTCGTCGTGCTCGGCCTTGCGCGCGAGCGCGGCGCGAGCCAGGTCGTCGTTGCCGGCCCGGACCGCGAGCATCGCCTTCTTCTCCCAGTCGGCGGCTTTGGCCAGCTCCTGCTCGTACTGCTTCTTGATCCGCTTCTCGTCGGCGATCGCTACCGCGACCTGCTTCTTGGCCTCGACGAGCTGGCTCTTCATGTCGACGAGGACCTGGTTGAGCATCTTTTCCGGGTCCTCTGCCCGGTTGATCAGCTCGTTGATGTTCGAGCGGATCAGGGTCCCGAGTCGTCCAAACAGTCCCATGGTCAGGTCTCCGGCGTCGGCTTGATTTCGAGGGGTTGGAACCAGTCCGACAGCTTGTCGAGGTGTGTGTCGAGGGCCATCGTCACGTCATCGAGGACGGCCTGGAATTCGTTGGCGTCGAGCTTGTCGGTCTGCAGGGCGCCCGAGAGGACCAGCTGGTCGCCTTCGATCGCATAGGCGTTGTGCAGCAGGTCGGCGTTGAGCTCGAGCATGGTTCGGAACAGCCGCTCGCGCTCGCGGATTTCATCGTCGATCGCAGCGATCGGGACCGAGAGCAGCACGATGGGCTCGTCGACCTTGACGACCACGCGGCTGCGTCGACGGTTGTCGAGCTGCAGCACCCACGTGCTGGCGTCGATCTGATCGAAGCGAAGGCCGCTGCGAAACAGCAGCGACTCGACCCGCTCGGTCGTACCAGCGCGGGGGCTGCCGTTGGCGGCTTCGGGAACGCGACTCATCGAGCGTGCCCAAGCAGCTCGCCTGGGAAGTCGAGTCTAGGCTGGGGGCGCGGGGCGAGCAACTCGTGCCGCCGCGGACCGCTCGGCTGGCGTCCCGCTGTCCAGAGGACAGACGCCCTCGCGTGGCTCGCTCGGGTTCATTCGACCGCTCGCACTCGCCCGTCGCGCCCCAGCCATGGCGATCGTGTGCAGGAGATCGGGCGAGCGGCGGGCGTTCCGGTGCGGGACCCATGCTCACGAGCTCGTTGGCGAGACCTCGAAACCGGCCCGGCGAGGCGTGGATCAAAGGAGCGCCGGCCATCGTTCCCTCGCCGCATCGGCTGCGTGGACGGCTTCGCAGGGCCGTGGTATCCCGCACACCTCCAATGGCGGACTCGCTCGATGACCGGATGGTCCCCAGCGCTTCGGGATCGGCTGCGGGGCTTCACGGACCGCTTCACGATAGCTCGGGACCGAGCGTGAGCGCTGGCGAAGCGCTGGTGCTCGAGTCCCTCGCGGCGCCGAGCCTGGTCCCGAGCGTCGACCAGCTGCCGCGGCACGTCGGCATCATCATGGACGGCAACGGTCGCTGGGCGCTCGAACGCGGGCTCCGACGCGAGCAAGGCCACAGCAAGGGCGCCGACTCGGTCCGCGAGGTCGTTCGGGCGGCGCGTCGGCTCGGCCTGCGGGCGCTGACCCTCTACGCGTTCTCCAGCCAGAACTGGTCGCGACCCGAGCGCGAGGTCTTCCATCTGATGCACCTGCTGCGCCGCTACCTGATCGAGGAGCGCAGCGAGATCCTCGACAATCAGATCCGGCTCACGGCGATCGGCGACATCTCTCGACTCCCACGCATGGCCCTCGGGCCGCTCCACAAGCTGATCGAGGAGTCGGCCGACAATCAGGGCATGACCTTGTGCCTCGCGCTCAGCTACGGCGGACGCGAGACGATCGCCTCCGCCGCTCGGGCGATGGCTCAGGCCGTCGCTGCGGGCGACCTCGATCCGCGCGAGATCGATGCCGAGCTGTTCGGTCGCTTCCTCCCGTCGAGCGCCATGCCGCCGCTCGACTTGCTGATCCGCACGAGCGGCGAGCGGCGGCTGTCCAACTTCTTCTTGTGGGAGGTCGCCTACGCCGAGCTCTACTTCACGCCAGTGATGTGGCCGGACTTCGGCGAGGCCGACCTGTGGAAGGCGCTGTGCGACTACGCAGGTCGCGAGCGACGCTTCGGCATGACCTCCGACCAGGTCGGCTGCAACGCGTTGGTCAGCTCCCCAGGGGCCGAAAAGGTTGGTCAGTCCGCTGGGGGCTGATGAGGGGATCGACCCACAGGTAGAGTCCGGCTGAGCGGGCGAGGCCCGATCCCACCATGGCGTCCGAGAAGGCCTCCCAAGACCAACCCCGAGCCAAGCCCAAGCTGGGCAACCTCGGTCAACGGCTAGCGACGGCCCTGGTCCTGATTCCGGTTCTGGTGGTCGCGCTCTTCGTCGACCCGACGCCCTGGTCGATCCTCGGCTTCTCCGTGGTGGCGCTGGCGTTCGCGGGCGACGAGTACCTGCGGATGATCCTCGGCGTTGGCCCCGAGAGCGGCCCCGATGAGCGAGCGCTGGGGCTGCGCAGCTGCTCCGCGCTGGTCGGCGCGGCCTTGGTCGTGCTGGTCGCGTTGTTCGGCACGTCCGTAGCGATGGCGCCCACGCTCGCCGCGGGCGCGGTGATCTTGACCACCGCGGTGCTGGTCCGGCGCAAGCACCTGCCAGCGGCCGGTCACCACGTCGCCGCCGCGCTCTCGGGCCTGCTCTACGTGCCGATGCTCGGCTGCGTATGGCCGCTGCTCAAGTCAGAGCTGGGCCCGCAGTGGCTGTTCTTGGCGCTCGCGCTCGCGTTCATGTCCGACTCGTTCGCCTACTTCGCGGGTCGGCTGTTCGGTCGCACCAAGCTCTACGAGGCAGTGAGCCCGAAGAAGACCGTCGAGGGCAGCATCGGCGGCCTGATCGGCGGCGTCGCTGCGATGGTCGGCATGGGCCACTTCTGGCTGGCACCCGAGATCCCGATCGTGCACGGCGTGGTGGTCGGGCTGCTCGGCAGCGCCGTCGGCCAGATCGGCGATCTCGTCGAGTCGATGATCAAGCGAACCTTCGGGATCAAGGACAGCGGCAACGTCCTACCCGGCCACGGCGGCATGCTCGATCGCGTCGACGCGCTGCTCTTCGTGGCGCCGCTCGTCTACTACTACGCAAAGCTCTTTTTGGGCTAGCTAGGTCAGCGCCTGCGGGTGCTGAGAAAAGGCCCCCTCGGGGGCCCAGACGGACGACTGCGAATTCGGAACCAGCCCACCGAGGTCGCTTCGCGACCTCGCGGCCGCGAAGCGGCCGTGCGTGGCTGAGTGCACTCCGCCTGCGGGGGGCTAAACCAGCCG
>CBFGLP010001378.1:0-3494 GCA_965649595.1 uncultured Myxococcales bacterium
TTCGTCGTCGAAGTCGTCATCCTCCTCGTCGTCGAAGCCATCGGACGACTTGGCACGCTTGGCTTTGGCCTTGGCCGGCTCGGGCTTGGTCACCACGGGCTCGGGCGCCTCCGTGCGCAGCTCGACCGCAGGCTCGAGCACCTCGGTCTCCACCGCCACGGCCGTCGGCATCGGTCGGCGGCGCTCGATCGGCTCGAGCTCGGCCGAGCTCGGCATGACCTGGGGCGCGGCTTGCCGAAGCGGAGCCGAGAGCGGCTGGACCGGCGCCGTGGTCGGGGGCGAGCGCAGAGGCATCGCAGCCTGTGGCGCGAGCTCGCCATCATCGAACTCGCCATCGTCGAGCTCGCCGTCGAGCTCGCGCCCGAACGAACCGACTGGTCGGGCCGCGTGGTGAGGCTCGCTCGGGGCTGGTGCCCAAGCTGGCGCGGGCGCTGCCTGCCAGGTCGGCGCCGCGACGGGTGGCGACCAAGCAGGAGCTGGTGCTGGGGGAGCGACCGGGGCCGCGAACGCGCTGCCTACTGGCGGCTGAGCGACCGGAGCCGATGGCTCGCTCGGTGCGACCGCCGGAGCACGCCATGCGGGTGTTGGTGCTTCGGCACGCGCTCGCACGGGGTCCTCGGTCGGGCGTAACCACGCGGGCGGCGTCCACACCGAGTCCGAGCTCGAGGAGGCCGGCTCGGGCTGTTGCTGGCCGAGGATCCCGATCGGGCTAGCGACCTCGTCGTCGCTTTGCAGCGGGGGTCGCCAGACCGGCGCCGAGCTGGCTCGTGGTCCGCTCTCCTCGTGTCCGGCTCCGGGCGTCCAACGAACGGCTGAACGTGGCGCAGGCTGGCCGAGCGCGTGCCCGACCACGGGCTCCGAAGCCTGCGGCCCCAGAGCGACAGGGGGCGCGGCAGCCGATGGCACTTCAGGCTGCCCAGGTGGATGGAAGCGACGCGGCGCCGGAGCAGCGGCAAAGCGAAGGCCAGCCGCCTCGGCCTCGGCGGGCGCGGGCACGAAGGGGCCCGGTGGCTCATAGCGCGGCGTCGCAGGCTCGGGCTGCTCCGGCCGACCTTCCATGCTGCCACCAGCGCGACCGCTCTCGTCGGGACCCACGACCTGCGTTCGCACCGGCGTCGCGAAGGGAGCCGCGCCCGGTCGTTGAAAGGTTGGTGCAGGCGCGAGAGTGGCCGCGGCGACCGGTGGCTTCGCCGTGATCGCAGGCTCGCTGCGCATCGGCTCGGCGGGTGTCGGCTCCGACAAGGACGACTCGTCCGAGCGAGGGCGCTTGCTCGGGTCGAGCCACTCGAAGCAGAACCGGCACTTCACGGCCGCGTCCTGGATCTGTTCTCCGCAGAAGGGACAAGGCTTCACGGCTTGCGAAAGGTATCACGAGTCGGGGCGAGCCCCGACTCGCGATACCTTTGCAAGCCTCTCGTCTTCATGGAGGGACGTCGCCGTCCTTTACCCTACCGCAGGGGGCTCCCCCCGCTCGGCAAAGCCGAGCGGGGTCCCCCTACCCTCACGACAGACTGATTCCTCGCCCGCTCCGCGGGCTTTTCCGATTAGGGTGATGGCGGGATCGGACGCGGTTGACCAGTCATTTTCGCTCGTGGGCTGGTCATGATCGGAGCAACTTCGGGCTGGCGTGAAGCGGCGAGGGTCGAGGGGCCATGCATCGTGTTCGCGTTCGCATGCACCAGCGCCTCGTCGAAGCTGGCGCGCAGAGCACGGGCTTGCTAGATGGCGACGGTGCCGGGCACGTCGGGACCGAGCGGAGCATCTGCGCAGCGTCGCTTGCTCACGCAGCGACTCACCAAAGCGCCGCCGCTGTGCGAGCTCGCGACTCTGCCAACGCCGGTCGAGCGGCTCGCGTGGATGCCGGGCCAGGTGTGGATCAAGCGAGACGATCACACCAGCGATCGTTACGGCGGCGGCAAGACGCGCAAGCTCGAGTGGTTGCTCGGGAGCCCGCCTTTCGCGGGATCGGGGCCGGTGCTCAGCGTCGGTGCGACAGGCAGCCATCACCTGTGCGCCTGCGCGATCCACCTGCACGACCAAGGTCGCACGCTGCACGCGATCTGCTTTCCACAGCCAGTCGATCCTCACGTGCGGGAGAACCTCGGCGTGCTCGCCTCGCTGGGGGTCGAGTTCTGGCCGATCCGCTCGCGCGCCGAGCTGCCGCTGGCCTTGCTGGCGTACCGCACCTGGAAGCGGCCGCGCGAGCTTGGACCCTTCATGACCGCGGGCGGCAGCACACCGCTCGGTTGCTTCGGCTTCGTCGAGGCCGGTCTCGAGCTGGCCGAGCAGATCGGTCGCGGCGAGCTGCCACGACCCGAGCGCATCTACATTGCCGGAGGCACGCTCGGCAGCAGCGCGGGTCTGTGCCTCGGGCTCGCGCTCGCGGGTGTCGAGACCGAGCTGCGGATCATCGCGGTCGTCGAGCGCGTGTTCGTCAACCCAACCATCTTCTCGCACGTGCTCGGCCGCGTGTTCGCCGAGCTGCGCCGTCACGGGCTCGCTTCGGCCGCACGCGACGCACACGCGCAGCTCGCCCGCGCCGGCGTGCGCTGGACCATCGACACCTCGCAGATCGGCGCTGGATATGCGCAACCAACCGCTGACGGCCGCGCGGCGGTCGAGCTCGCGCACGAGCACCAGCTCACGCTCGAGGGCACCTACACCGGCAAGTGCTTCGCCGCGCTGGTGCGCGATCTCGGCGAGGGGCGCGTTGGGCTCGACGCGCCATTGTTGGTCTGGAACACGCACGCGAGCACCGATCTGCGCCCGCTGCTCTCGCCCAACTGGGAGGCTCGGCTCCCGTCGCTCTTGCGTCGCGGGCTCGGCTGAGCCGATGCTGCCGCGCGATGCTCGATCATACCGCTCGCGTGCTCCCGCTCGTCGTGCTCGTCACCGCGTCGCTCGCCTGCAGCAAGGACGAGCAGCCCGGCGCCGACGAAGTCGCCGAGTCGGGCGAGTCGGTCGGCAGCGAGAGCGAGACCGCGGCCGACGAGATCGGTGACACGACCGAGAGCGAGTCGACCAGCGACGACGAGGGCAACTTCGTCCCGGCCGACGAGAGCGAGAGCGACTCGACCGAGACCAGCCCGCCCGAGCCCAAGACCTGCCGCGAGATGCTCGACTGCGTGTTCATGTGCCTCGGCGATCTCGGCCTCGAGTGCCTGCAGACCTGCGGCGAGGGCTTCGATCCGATCGAGGTTCAAAAGGCCACCGAGCTGGTGCTCTGCCTCGGCCAGCAGTGCTTCGAGAAGGACCAGTGCACGCTGACCGACTTCACCGCCGAGGCGTGCATCGGCTGCATCGGCCTCGGCCTGTTCCTGCCCGAGCCACCTGGTTGCGAGGAGCAGGCGATGGCGTGCGAGTGAGCAATGCGCGCTCGTCTCGGCCGCGTTTCGCCGCTGTTCCGCCCTGCGACGCCCTGCGACGCCCTGCGACGTCGTTCGAAACCCCATTTGCGCAGCGGCGTCGGCGAGCGGCTCTCGGTTCTGGCACAG
>CBFGLP010001379.1:0-3763 GCA_965649595.1 uncultured Myxococcales bacterium
TCGGGACTCAACCCCCGTGGGGTTGACTCGGGAGTTCTCGGGGGTGCCGGATCGCGGTACGCCCGAGTGGTACCTGTACAAGCGAAGGATCCGTCAGACCGGTCGGCGGGGCGGACGGCTGGCGCGCTTCCGCGAGATCGCCCGCTTCAAGAAGCTGACGATCGAAGACACGGTCGACGGTCGCCTCGACCCGGTGTTCGAGAGCGAGTACCGCTACTTCGTCTGGAACGTCGAGCCGATCCTCTGCACCTACTGCAACGCGCGGCTGAACAAGCAGACGCGCACGCGCGACCACGTGGTCCCACGCTCGCGCGGTGGCGGAAACCGAGACAACCTGGTGCCCGCCTGCGGGGGCTGCAATCGCGCGAAGGGTGACACCAAGCTGCTCGCCTACCTGATTCAGCGCTGACCTCGTTGGACGAGGCGTCGAGAGCCGTACGGGCGAGAGCCCGCACGGCTCTCGCTTTTGCGGCCGCTGGTCTTGTCGTCGCCGCGCGCGGAGGGTAGGTCAGGCGCGATGCCGGCCTTCTGGCAACGGATCTTCGGCGGCAGCCCCAAGCCACCCCCGCGCGACCTCCAGCGCGGGCCCAAGCTGGCCGGGCTCGACCCGATCAGCGAGCGGGCGATCGCGCTGCAGAAGGCCTACTGGAGCCCAGCGCCGGACGAGCTGGCTGCCCTCGAGGCGATCCCGGCGAGCGAGCGGAGCTGGCCCGACGCGCTGCGCCGCCATCACCTGCTCTGCCTCGCGCTGCTCGACACGGCCGATGGGCTGCTGCGGCGGGCCATGCTCGCGCCGATCGCCGAGCGTCCGAGCGCGGACCTGCACGAGCCCGCGCTCGCGCCTGCGCTCGAGCGCGTACGTGCGAGCGCGCGCGACTTGCTGCGTCGGCGCTCGCCTTATCGACCACGGCACGGGTTCGCCTGGCTCGGCGACGGTCCTCCCGAAGGCGACGCGATCCCCTACTCCGACTTCCAAGGCCGCACGATCCATGCATCGATCAGCCACCTCGGCGCGCTCGAGGTGATCACGCTGGACGAGCGCCATGAGCCCGCGGCGCTCGCGTTCGTGCCCTTCGACGAGCTGATGACGGTGATCGCCGCCGCGCGCGAGCCCGGCGTCCCGCAGCCGCCCTTTCGACCAGCTCGGGTGCTGCGCGAGTACGGGCTGTCCGAGCAGGTCGTGCTACTGCCGCTGCGCCACGGCCTGACTTGGTTTGCGCACGAGCCCGAGCTGCTGCGTGGAGCGAGCGAGGCGTCCGAGCACGCGGTCGCGCCGATCGAGCTCGAGGGGCTCGGCGACGCGAGTATGACCAGGCCCGGATCGCTTCGCCCGCTCGCGCTGCGCGTCGGCCTACAGCGGCTCGAGGTGCTGTCCGATTACGCCGAGGAGGGGCTCGGCAGCTTTCGGCTCGCCGACTGCTACCAGCTCAGCTTGGCGATCGATCAAGACGATCCGCGCTTCGTCGACAAGTGCCGCGGCCGTGGGATCGATCCAGAGGCTACGCGCGGTCAGGTCGTGCAGGAGGCCCGGCTGCGGGCGAGCGCCCGCGCGCGCAAGCGCGAGTAGCTCTCGACGTCGGGTCGAGCGCGGGATAGAAGCTCGCCCGGGGCGAAATGGCCTGGTTCTACGAGCACTACAAGGACACCTCTGCGATCGGGGTCAACTTGACCCACCGGATCCACTCGGAGCAGAGCTCGTATCAAACCATCGAGGTGTTCGAGACCGTCGGTCACGGGCGCCTGCTGACCCTCGACGGCATGGTCATGCTGACCGAGCTCGACGAGTTCGTGTACCACGACCTGATCACGCACGTTCCGCTGTGCGTCCACGCGGACCCGCGCCAGGTGCTGGTCGTCGGCGGTGGCGACGGCGGAGCGGTCCGCGAGGTGCTGAAGCACCCGGGCATCGAGCGGGTCGTGCTCTGCGAGATCGACGAGCGGGTCACTCGCGTCTGCCAAGAGTTCATCCCCTCGGTCGGCGGCTACCTCGAGGATCCGCGCGTCGAGCTGGTGTTCGAGGACGCCGCCACCTACGTGGCGCGCAACCCCGCAGGCTTCGACGCGATCTTGGTCGACTCGAGCGAGCCAATCGGCCCGGCGGCGGTGCTGTTCACCGAGAGCTTCTTTCGTGATCTCTCGGCTGCCCTGCGACCGGGCGGTGTGGTCAGCCTGCAGGCCGAGTCGCCCTTCTACGCGCCCGAGGTGGTCCGCACGCTCTTTTCGACCATGCGCGGCCACTTCCGCGAGGTCCACGGCTACTACGGGGCGATCCCGACCTACCCGAGCGGCTGCTGGGTGTTCTGCCTGGCCTCGAAGGATCGCTCGCCCGAGCAGATCGACATCGCGCGGGCCGAGGCGCTGACCACCACTCGCTACTTCACTCCCGCGCTAGCCCGCGGGGCCTTTGCCCTGCCGCGTTTCATCGAAGAGCTGGTCAAACCATGAGCGCTGCCCCCGACCCCAATACCCGTTATCTCGGAGCGATCGCCCCGGACGATCCTCGCGCGAGCCAGGCCAAGGCGGCGCTGCTCGGCGTGCCTTACGACGGCGCGGTGACCTATCGCGGCGGCGCGCGGCTCGGGCCCCGCGAGCTGCGAATCGCCTCGGACAGCATCGAGACCTACTGCCCCAAGCTCGATCGCGACCTCGCCGATCACGTCTACGTCGATCTCGGCGATCTCGACTGCAGCGTCCCCGAGCCGAGCCTCGGTGAAGAGGGCGAGCCGCTCGGGGCGACGCCGGGCGAGCGACTGGTCCGCAGCCTCCGTCGTCAGCTCGACGCGCTGCCCGACCTGCCGCTGCTAGCGATCGGCGGCGATCACCTGGTCGCGTTCCCCTTCCTCGAGCGGATGCTCGAGCGCTACCCCAACCTGCAGATCTTCCACCTCGACGCGCACATGGATCTGCGCGAGCACTGGGAGGGCGAGCCCTTCAACCACTCGACGGTGCTCGGTCGGGTGCTCGATCGCATGGGCCCGGATCAGGCGCTCCATCAGTGGGGGATCCGCTCGGGTCTGCGCAGCGAGTACCAGCTTGCGCGCTCGGATGGTCGGATCCACGCGATCGCGCCCGAGCTGGCGCCCGCGCAGGAGCGCATGGCCGCGCTGCTAGCCCGCGGTCTGCCGATCTACGTCACCTTCGACGTCGACGGGCTCGATCCCGCCGACCTGCCCGGCACCGGGACGCCCGAGCCGGACGGGCTGCGCTTTGGCTGGGTCGAGGCGGTGCTCGGACAGATCGCTCGCGGGACGCAAGGGCGCGAGCGCGGCGGCCTCGTCGGCGTCGATCTCGTCGAGCTAGCGCCTGCGCTCGATCCCAGCGGGCGCTCGCCGGTCGCGGCGGCCCGGCTGTGCCGCACGCTGCTGCTCGGGCTGCTGCGCTAGCGTGGTGTTACCCTGAGCGTGGTGCTGCCCGGCGCGGCGATCCTGCTGACGAGCCTGCTCGGCAACGAGCCGGTCGAGATCTGGTTGCGCGAGCCTGCCCAACCGCCGACAGCCGCCGCGACGGCCGTGCACGCGGCCGTCTCGGACGACACGCCCGCGGCCTCCTCGGGGCCCGTGCCCTACGGTGACGACGCGATCCCGAACCCGCCGCAGCTCGACCCAGCCGACGAGCTGACGCGGCCAGGCGAGCTCCCACGGCGCAAGCTCGGCACCAACACGACGATCTACGTCAACTTCGACGGCGTCGAGATCAGCTACTGCAACCCTGCCAACAGCCACCAGAACTGCCACTGGTTGGAGGACGGCCAGAGCTTCGCGCC
>CBFGLP010001380.1:0-7275 GCA_965649595.1 uncultured Myxococcales bacterium
TTGCAGAGCCCGCCGCCGGGCCAGCGGGGTGGCAGCGCTCGCTCGATCGCGTTCGCGATCCCGGCCGTCGCCGTGCTGCAAGGTCTGGTCGGCCTCGCGTTCGTGCTGGTTTGGAACCTGCTCGCGGGCGGCCCCGAGATCCACTCGGCGTTCGGCATGCTGCTGCCGCTCGGCTTCAACCAAGGCCCGGGCCCGGCGATGACCCTCGGCGCGGCGTGGGAGGAGCAGGCGGGCTTCGAGAACGGCGCGCAGCTCGGGCTGATCATGGCCGCGGCCGGCTACGCATGGTGCTGCCTGATCGGCGTCGTGCTGGTCGCGTGGGGTCGCAAGCGCGGCTGGGATCGCGCGCGTGGTCGGCTCGAGGACGAGGGCGGTCGCGAGCCGCACCCGCCCCGCAGGCCGCCGCGCGAGGCCTCGCACGGCGGCCTCGAGCCGCTCACGGCCCAGCTCGTAGCGATCGCGATCGTCTACCTCGCTACCTGGCTGCTGCTCGAGGCCATCTCGCCCTACGTGCCGACCAACTTCCGGGCGACCTTGTGGGGCTTTCACTTCCTGATTGCGACCGGCGTGGCCTTGATCGCGCGCCCCGTCGCCAAGCGGCTGCCTGAAGGTGCGCTGCTCGACGACGATCTGCTCGCGCGGATCAGCAGCACGATCGTCGACGTCGCGACCTGTGCCGCGCTCGCTGCCGTGCGGATCGAGATCCTCGGCGAGTTCTTGGCCCCGATCCTGATCGCCTCGGCCGGCGCGGGCGTGTCGACCCTGCTGGTGTGCGTGTGGATGGCTCGGCGAGCGTTCCCGACCGCGCCCTTCGAGCACACGATCGTCACCTACGGCTCGCTCACCGGCACCGCGACGACCGGCCTCGCGCTGCTGCGCATGCTCGACCCGCTGCTCGAGGGGCCAGCCGCGCGCAACTACGTGCTCGCGGTGACGCCCTCGGCCGTGCTCGGTCTGCCCTTGTTCGTGCTCATGCAAAAGCCCGTGCTGGGCTTCCCGGACACCTACCCCGGCGCCGTGCTGACCACCGGCGCGCTCTTGCTCGTCTACCTCGTCGTGCTGGTGGTAGCGTGGCGCTTGCTGGCCCCGCTTCGCTTCACGCGGCCGCTCTGGCGGCTGTGGCCGGACACCGAGGACGACGATGCACGACCGCGATCATGACCTGATCCCGACTCCGAGCGGCGAGCGGCTCGTGCTCGGGCTGGCTGGGCTCGCGCTGGTGTCGGGCTGCAACGAGCCCGAGACCTGCGACGACGAGATCGCGGCGACAGAGCGGCCGACGTGGCCGGAGCCGCCCGATCCGGTTGGACCGCCAGCGGTCACGAGCGCTCGCTGGCTCGACGACGAGGTGCTCGAGCTGCAATTCAGCGAGGCGCTCGAGGCCTTGTCAGGCGGTCAAGCAGCGATCAATCCGCTGCGCTTTCGGGTGCTCGCTACGTCGCTGCGCGCCGACGCCTATTACGATTGCAGCCTCTCCACCTCATATTACGTCCCGCGCCAGGGCTACTCGGCGATCTATCCGATCCAGCTCTGGCAGGCGCCGGAGGACGCCGCGATACTGCGCTTGCGCATGAATCAGTCGATCACCTGCGGGGCTGGCCCGGGTGATGGGCTGATGTTGGTCTACACCAACAACCCGGTCGCCGACGTCTCGGCGAGCGTCGTGCGGGATGTCGATGGTGATCCGCTGCCCGATCTCGGGCCGATGTGGGCGATCAGCGGGCTCGATGATTGTTTCATGAATTACTCGAGCAGTTATTATTACTACTCGGGATTTTGCGGCGCGTTGTCGCGGTTCGCCAGCGGGGTGTTCCCCTCGCTCGATTCGCTGGCCGATATTCCGTGCCCGGATCTGTGAGGGCGCCGCGCTATTGATGACCCGAGTCCGTCGGGATCAATTCGCGCGGCATCGGCTTGCCCGCCTGCTGCTTGCGAAACTCGACATACCCGGCCATCAGCGCGCGATAGAGCATCGACCCGAGCAGCTTGTGCCCGCGGCTGGTCGGGTGGGCGAGGTCACCGGAGAGCAGCCCTTGGGTCTTCCAGCGCGAGGCCGAGCCGTCGCCGCCCATCGCCGTATAGGTGTCGAAGAACGCACAGCCCTCGGCCAACGCGACCTGCCGCTGTGCCTCGACCATTCGCGGGACGATCTCGCGGCTGACGACCCGTCCGTCGACGCGCTCGCCGTGGTCGACGGGGGCCATGATCAGGCACGCGGCGTCTGGCTTGGCGGCACGAAACAGCCGGATCACTCGAGAATAATCCTCGATGTAGGGATCCATGGTCTTGCGCAGATCCGACTGCTCGCGGGTCATGTCGTTTCCGCCGAACGTGAAGACCATCAGATCGATGCTGCGGTGGTCGAGCTGAGCCTTTAGGTGCTCCGGGTCCTGCTCGCCGAGCCGGCTGGTGAACGAGCCGATCAGGGCCATGCCGTCCCACACGACGCCCGGGCCCTCGCGCTCGAGCGTGACCCCATAGGCGCGCGCCTTGCCGTTGCCGATCGCCCGGACCGAGAACTCGTGCGGGCCGTCGGGCACCTCGACCACCGCCCAGGCGTCCTCGGGCGGCGGCTGCTCGGCAGGCGGCAGCGACTCGACGCCCTCGGGCAGCGGGATCGCGGTATCGATGATCTGCTCGCTCGCGCCACCGTCGACGCTGACGCGCAGCTTCCCGCCCTTGTAGCGCTTTTGGTACCAGAGCTCGAAGCGGCTCGCGCTCAGACCGACCACGCCTTCGGTCTCGGTCGCAAACCAGCTCTCGGCGCCGCCCGACGACCACACGGTCACGCCGCCGTAGCCGTAGCGGTTGTCTTCCTTCATGCAGCGGTTGCGGATGAAGCACGACGACCAGCTCGCGCCGCCCTTCTCGGCGAAGCGGATGCCTTGCTGGCGATAGGACGAGTCGTACTTCTTGAGCGCGTGCCAGCCGTGCCCGGCGTCCCCGAAGCGGGCCTGTATGCGCCGGCGGATCGCCGCGGTGATGCCATCGAGGCCCAGCACCGAGTCGCCCCAGTGCCCGACGTGGGTCACGGCGCCCGCGTAGCCGACGTCGGTCACGGTGAGCGAGGCGTAGAAGGACGCGAGCGCCTGCGAGTTCTCGAGCGCCTGCTCGACCTCGTCGGCGTCGTCCTCGTGGCCCGGATACTCGGGGTAGAGCAGCGGCTGGTCTTTGGGCGGCGGCGTCTCGATGACCTTGCGCGGCTCGACCGGACCCTCGAGCTCCTCGGCGTCAGCCTGCTCTGCGAGCGCGGCCATGCGCTCGGCCTCGGCCCGCGACTGCTCGGCCTCGGCTCCCTCGCCCATCAGCTCGCGACCGATGATGTTCCAAAACGGGATGTAGCCCTCGCCCGGGCGCCAGGGTTGGGCCCACTCGAGCGGGACCGCGTAGGCGGTGCCGATTAGCGCGCCAAAGCTCAGCAGCGCGCCGAGCAGCTTCTTGAAGGTCGAGATCGGCTGCGGCTTGGCCGGCTCGTCGCTGCCGGCGAGCACGACCGCGACGACCTCTTCCTCGACGTCGAGCAGGCCCACGTGCGAGCCCGGGGCTCGGTGCTCACCGATCGGCGGGAGGCTGGGGTCGTGGTGCTCGGCCCCGAGCTCGCCAGGCTTCACGTCGCGTGGGCGCGAGGCGAGCGCTTGTTCGGGGGGGCGGCGGGCGTCGGTCATCGGCGGGCCCCCAACGAATACCGGGTCCCCGCTAATCCGCAAGCCTGGGACGGACGCCTGCTGGGGCGGCTGACTCAGTCCCATCAGCCGCGGGCGGCTGACTCAGTCAGCGCTGACCGCCGCGATCAGGTCTTCGATCTCGACCGGCTTCTCCAAGAAGCGATCGACGAGGTCCGGGTCGAGGAAGGGGGACAGGTCCAGCTGCGAGCTGCCCGAGACCAGGATCCGCTCGCACGAGGGATACTTCGCGCGGACCTGCTGGAGCAGCCACGCGCCGTTCTTGCCCTGCATGTTGAAGTCGACGATGACCGTGTCGTAGAGGGTCCCGTCGCTGGCGTGGAGCTCGTCCATGTGCGCGAGCGCTGCCTCGGCTCCGAGCGCGACCTTGACGGACGCGTACTCCTGGACCAGCCGCATCATCGAGCGCAGGACGTCGATGTCGTCGTCGATGATGAGAACTCGCTTGCGTCCTTGTTCGTCCACCAGTGCTCCTCTGACTCGCGAGTGTACGCTATCCGACCGCGAGGGAGCGGAGCCCAAAGCGGCATCGATCGGCGACGATCACCCGACCTCCTGCTCGGTCTCGACCCTACTTGGTCTCGACGCCACCACCATGCAGCGCTGCGGGGCGGTCTCGAACCACGCCCAGGCGTGTGAGTGAGCGAAATAGCTCATCGTGGCTCGTCACACCGCTGCGGGCCCACGACGTCGACCTGCCCGAGGCTCAAAACGCGAAGTAGATGTTCGCGCGCGGGCCTTCGAGCAAGTGCATGATCAGCAGGCAGAGCGCCGCGAAGATCAGCCCGATCACCGGCCCCGGGAGCTTGACGAACAAGCTCTTGAACACCTCGTCGACCCAGCGGCGCGGGGTGAAGTGGTAGCCGGTCCCGACGATCAGCAAGATCAGGATCCCCCACTCGGCGAACCCGTCCGCGAGCGCGAACCAAGTCGGCGGGACCTCGGCCTCGGCGACCGCGGGGAACTGCTCGCGCAGCCAGTCGTGCAGGGCCTGGATCCGGAACAGCCCCTCGCGTACGCCCCGGGCCTCGAACTCGAGCAGCTTGGCGATCATCGCCTTGGCATGGTCGAGGTCGTCGGAGCGGAAGAACACGCGCGTCAGCGTGGCGAAGTGGAAGGTCAGGAGCACGTGGATCGGGATCGCCCAGCGGCCGGGCTCACCCGGCTTTCGGACCGGCTGGGGGAGCAGCACGATCAGCGCGAACACGGCCGCAGCGATCCCGGCCAGCACCCCGGCCCGGTCGACGGGCAGCTCGAGCACGGCAAGGCCGAACCCGTACATCGCCGCCGTGAACAGGGGCAGCCCGACCCCCCACAGCAGCATCGCGTGCACGGCCGTCCGTTTGCGTAGCCGGTTCCAGCGGTTGAACAGCACCGCGCCGCCTTGCAGGTTGCTGTAGATGACGAAGTTCCAGCTGGCGCCGTGCCACATGCCGACCAGGAACATGGTCAGCCAGAGGTTGAAGTAGGTGCGCGCGTTGGACCCCTTGCTGCCGCCGAGCGGGAAGAACAGGTAGTCGCGCAACCAGGTCGAGAGCGTCATGTGCCAGCGCCGCCAGAACTCGCCGACGTCGAGCGCCTGGTAGGGCCGGTCGAAGTTCTCGGGGATCTCGAAGCCCAGCAGCTTCGCGCTGCCGATCGCGATGTCCGAGTAGCCCGCGAAGTCGGCGTAGATCTGCAGCGTGAAGGCGTAGAGCGCGAGCAGGTTCTCGAGCGAGGTGAAGTCGCCCGGCGAGGCGAACACGATGTCCGTGAAGTACGCCGCGATGAAGTCGCCGAGCACGACCTTCTTGAGCAGCCCCTTCCAGATCCGGAACAGCGCCCACTCGATCTCGTCGGGCCGGATCCGCGGTGGCCGATGCAGCTGCGGCAGGAACTCGTTGGCCCGCACGATCGGGCCGGCCACGAGCTGCGGGAAGAACACCACGAACACCGCGAACTTGCGGAAGCTCGGCTCGTGCGTGAGCCGCCGTCGCCACACGTCGATCGTGTAGCTGAGCGTCTGGAAGGTGTAGAAGCTGATGCCGATCGGGAGCATCGGCGCGAGCTGGGGCGCGATCGCGTCCCCGAACTCGCCTGGCAGGACCGCACGCAAGATGTCGGTCGCCGCGCTCATGAAGAAGTCGACGTACTTGAAGTACGCGAGCAACCCGAGGTTGCCGACCAGGCTGACCCCCAGCCACGCGTTGCGGATCCGCCGGCTCCGCTCGGCCACCGCCGGGTCCGGCGAGTCGAGCCCCGGGTTGTGCTTGTAGATCTCGCGCGACGCGACGAAGTCGAGGATCGTCGAGAAGACCAGCAGCCCCGCGAAGTACCAGGGCGGCGAGATCTCGCCCTCCGGTGGGCGAGCGCTGGCCATGTAGAAGAAGTACGAGGCGACCAGCAGCAGCGCCGTACGAGCGGCGGGGTGCTGGCGCAGCGCCCAGAAGCCCAAGAGGACCGGGACGAAGAAGAGCAGGTAATCGAAGCTGGCGAACAGCATCGCGGTGCGCGGGCTCGGGCGGCCGGGGGCGAACCTACCTCGGCGCGGGCGTCTGAGCGAATGTTCGGGGAGGTGGGGTGGGCAGCGGCGCGACGCCGGTGGGACGGGGGAGATTCCCGGTCAGGGGAGGGTGGCCGCGAGTGGGTCGGTGGCCGGGGGGTGCGCGTGAGGGCAGGCAGGGGTGCAAGGTGGTGGCGCGGCTCCGTGTCGGGTGGTGGACCGATGGCCGCGGTCGCGAGCTCGGCGAGTGGTTCGAACACTCGTAGCACCGCGATCGCGCTTGCAGTGGTCGTGATCGAAGCTCGTGTGCTGGATCGAATCCGCCGTGCTCTCGGGCGTTCTCGAATGTGTATGCTTCTCGTTAATCGCTACACTTGCGCCCGCGATCGCATGATGCGAGCGAGGATGGATGCCGTCGTTCATCCATGAAACCGCGCTGCGCTTGATCGAGAGGCACCTGCCCGTCATGCGGCAGCTGTGCTGCTGGGCGGGCATCCCCGCCCCTGGGCGCAAGCACCTGGTCGACACCATCCGCCCGCTCTTGCCCCTGAACCTCCACCCGCGAGATCAGGTCACCGAGCAGCGCCCGGACCTCTTCTACTTGCAGTGGCGCAGGGCTCGGAAGCTGCTCGCCGCGCTATGGATCTTGGAGCTACAGTCGTCCGAGGACCCGACGCGCGCGCGCTCGTGGGTGACCAACTTCGTCCTCACCGAGCAGAGGCACAAGGTGTGCCCGGACATGCTGGTCGTCGCCATCGGTAAGGCGATTGAGCGCTGGTGTGCTCGACAATTGCGACACTGTGCCCGGGCACACCGCACACTCGGGAGGGCGCGCGTGATCGGACCCGGCATGCTTCCGCGCTACGTCCCTGCAAACCCGCGGGTTGCGGCGCTGATGGCGGCCATGCATCTTCGAGATGCACCCCGCGACCTTGCCGAGCACGCGCTGCGGGGGCTCATCCGACGCAACACTGCCGACGACCACCAGTACATCCAGATGGTGTTCGCCGCCATCCACCCGAAGCTGGCAGAGGAGCTGTTCATGCAACTGCAACGCGAGTACGAGCTGGGGCCGATCGAGCGCACGAGCTTCCCTTTCAAGAAGGGGCG
>CBFGLP010001381.1:0-5798 GCA_965649595.1 uncultured Myxococcales bacterium
CCACGCACGACCGCGAAGCCGTCGGTCAGGAACTGCTCGATCTCGGCGGCGCCGAGCGTGCGCGGTGTCCAATTCGATGAACGGATCGCCGGGCCGCGCTGGGCGGCTGCGGGGGCAGGTGGGCGGATCCGCAGCGCCTTGAACAACCAGCCCTCGGCCTGCTCGATCCGCTGGCGGTCGTCGCGATGCAGCCGCTCGAGGTGGCTGGGACGGCCGACTTGCCGCGCGGCGTCGGGCTCGATCGGCGCGAGCTGACGAAGCGCGCTCGATCCGGGCAGCCGATAGCTGCCCATCCACAGATCCCGCTCGGCTGTCAGGAGTCGGCGCGCCCGCGCGAGGATAGTTAGCTGCACATCGGGCTCGCTCGTCGGCCCCTGATCCGCCCATAGCTCGAGCTGCTCGAGCGCGGCCGCGTCCGCGAGCAAGGCCGGCGCCGACTCGAGCAGCGCGGCGAAGCGACGAGCGAGCGCCTCGCCCCGATCGATGCTGCTGCCCTGCCGGCGCGCGAGCGCGAGCGCGATGGTGATCGGCACCGAGTCGGGCACCTGCACGCGGGCTCGCTCGAGCACGTCGCCGGCCTCGTCGAACTCGCCTCGCTCGAGCAGCGCCTCGCCCCGCAGCAGCAAGGGCCAGGGCTCGTGCGCGTGCGCGGTTCGAACGATCACCTGGTTGCAGTCGCCGCGCGCGAGCGCGAGGGCGCCTCGCAAGACGAAGAAGAGCTCGTGCACCTGCTCGGGCAGCGCCGCGATGCGGGCCTGGGCGTCGTCGAGCCGACCGAGCACGAGATCGATGCGGATGCGCTCGTGCAGCAGCCCGGGAACCTGCCCGTGCTGCTCGAGCAAGCCGTCGAGCGCAGCGATCGCGGTCGCGGGGCCATCGAGCGCGAGCAACGACGACGCCTTGCGAGCGGCCACCTCGATCGGCAGCTCGGCGAGCTCGAGCATCCGCTGGCGGCTGGCCAGCTCGCGCTCGCTGGCCGCGGCTCGGGCACGCTGCTGGACCTCAGCGGGCAGCCGTAGCGAGAGCTGTGCGAGCCGCAGCGATCGTTGCTCCTCGAGCCAGCCGAGCTCGCCCGCGAAGCGGGCCGCTAGCTCGTTCGCCTGCAGGGCCACCGCGGGCGCTTCGCCGCGACCGGCGAGCCGTTGCAAGGTCGCGATCGCTGGGCCGTAATCGCGACCGACGAACGACAGGACGCCCGCTACCAATTGCTCGTGCGGTCCCGGGCGGGCAGCCAGGGCCGCACGAGCGTCCGCGCGGGCGGACGCGTAGCGGCGCCGCCGTGCGAGCGCGAAGCCCCGGATCAGCCGAGCCGGCGCGCCGAGCCGAGCGAGCGCGTCGTCGAGGGCAGGTGACTCGAAGCGGTCGGCGTTGAGCTCGGCAAACAACGAATCGAACGAGGCGCTCACGTGCACGGACAGGATGCCGCAGCGGCGCGTGGATCTCTACGGCGCGTCGGGCCCGAGCGCGCGCGGGCGGCAGCAAAATCAGCAGCGGGCTTGTCTGGTCAGCCGCCCGCGGCTGAGGGGCTCGGTCAGCCGCCCGCGGCCGAGGGGCTCGGTCAGCCGCCTGCGTCTGGGGCTGATTTGCCTCCGCGCAGGATCGCATCGATCCGCGCCTCTAGCCCCTCGCGGGCCTGCTTGCGCGCAGCGATGCGAGCCTCGATCTCGAGGTTGGCCTCGACGTCGCTGATCAGCTCGTCGACCGCCAGCTTGGCCAGCGCGTCGATCTGCTCGCCCATCCGCGCCTGCCAGTGCCGCTTGGCCGCCTCCTTCAGCAGCTCGCGGAATGCCTCGCGGGTGATCCCTTCGGCCTCGTCGAAGAGCACCTTGCTGATCTCGAGGTCGAGGAAGTTGGTCGCGCCGCCTCGCTGCTCCGGCTCGCTCCTTTGATCCGAGCGCGAGTGGCCATGATCGTCGCAGTGGTCGTGGTCGTGGTGGCTCATGGTGGGGATGCCTGCGGGTGGTGGGCGGGCGACTGACGCGGTCCGTTGCCGGCGAGCCGGCGCAAGGCCGCCGCGATCGCGTCGCGATCGAGCGCGAAGATCAGATCGGTCTCTTGGTAGGGACTGATCGCGCAGCCGGGCCCGCGCTTCTGATCCTGCCCGGGCAGGCGGCGAAACGCCTCGGCGAAGCCGAGCTCGAGCCCGCTCGGCGCGACGAAGTCCGGCTGCGTCGAGACGAGGTGACAGGGGATCAGCTTGCCGTCCGGGAGCACGGTCCCCCAGAAGCGCCCGGCCGTGCAGGTCGAGCAGTCCCCGAAGCTCGGTCCCCGAGCGAGGCGCTCGACGTAGCCCGGTGACGCTCCGACCGGCTCGCCGCGCGCCTGAGCGACGCGCAGCCGCTCGGCGATGCTCGCGAAGATCCGCCCGTCGAAGCTGGGGTCGACGCCGCGGCGGTGATCGAAGCAGTCCTCGTAAGCTGGCTGAAAGTACGAGAAGAACCCGTGCCGCTCGGCCAGAGCGATCACCTCGTCCATCACCGACAAGTTGGCCTGGCTGAGCACGGTGATCGTCGCCGTCGCGAGCCCGCGTGCGCGGGCGGCCTCGAGCGTAGCGATCACCCGCGCGTACGAGCCCTTGCGGTGGCGGACGAGATCGTGGACCGGCTCGGGCCCATCGAGCGAGATGACCAGCAGATCGAGGATCTCGGCCAGCTCGTCGATGTGCTGGAGCGCGAGCCAAGCGTTCGAGTTGAGCGAGGTCTGCAAGCCGAGCGAGCGAGCGTGGCGAATGATCTCGCGCGCGTCCTTGCGCAGCAGCGCCTCGCCGCCCGAGAAGCTGGCGCGGACCAACCCGGCCGCCGCCAGCTCGTCGAGCGCGTTGCAGAGCTCGCGCGTGGTCATCTCGCGATCGGCCGCGTCGGGGATGTTGCAGTACTCGCAGCGGAAGTTGCAGCGGTGCGTGAGGATGAAGGTCATCGAGAAGGGGAACGACCCCCCTCGCGCCTTGGCATCCATCACGCGGGCGACCCCGTGGACCAAGCGCAGGCTCCGACGCGCCTTGCTGATCAGCGCGCTCATGCTCGCCGCTCCAGGGCCGAAGTTCGAGTGGGGGTAGCAAGCATGTGAGCTGCGGCCACCTTACCACCAGCGTGGCCGAACGGCTCAGCCTGGCTCGAGATCGAAGTCGAGCTCCGGATAAGCACGAAAGATCCCGCTCTCGTTGAAGTCGATGCAGCGCTTGGATGCTCGGTAGGCCGCGATCCGAGGCAGGTTGTCGACGTGGTCGCGCAGCGCGAGCAGCCCGGGGAGCTCGGGCTCGAGCTGCGAGAGGCCGCGCGGAAACGCGTAGGCGAGCCCGCGCAAGCTATGGTTCATCGCGAGGTCGACGTAGCTGAGCGAGTCGCCGAGCAGGTGCTTGCCTTTGCCCGCCGCGTTGGCCTGCAGGACCGCCTCGAAGTAGCGCAAGAACTTGGGCATCCGCTGCTGGACGAACTGCTCGGCGTAGCGGAGCGCCTCTGGCTTTTGGTCCTCGTAGTAGAACACCGCGCCGACCGGGTGGTGCGTGTCGTGGACCTCGGCGATCAGATCGGCGATCGTCAGCTGCAGCTGCATCGCCTCGAAGCGCGCGCCCTCGTCGTCCGGCACCAAGTCGTGGCGGGCGGCCAGGTAGGCGCAGATGTTGGCCATCTGCGCGAGCCGACGCTTGCCGTGAACGAGCACTGGAGCGGCGAAGGGGAGCAGGCCCGGGCCCGGGGCATCGAGCAGACGCATGATCGCGGCCGAGCCCCCGCCTTTTTGCTTTGGGCGGCGGGCGACGTCGTCGTAGGGGACGCCGGCTTGCTCGAGCACGAGGCGCACGTACTCGCCGCGGCCGGGGATGTCGGGCCAGTAGTAGAGCTCGTAGTGCGGAGTCGAGGCGGGCATGCGCCCATGGTCCTTGGCTCGACCGCCTCGGCCAATTGCCAGCCCCGCCAATCTGCATGGGCGCGACACCAGTCGCCGGCTCGTGAGCCACGTCCCGTCAGTGCGCGAACGCGCGTGTCACCGTCCGCCGGGGTGGCGTCGGGACAGCCTGTCCGGGCGGACCAACCTATCGGTTACCATCCGTTACGCTTGGTTCGCCCCCCTCCTGGAGGCGAAATTCGGCCATCTGCCCACCCGTGGATCGGTTCACCAGGGCGACCCTCCGGTAACACCACCGTCCCTGACGGTCCGCCCCTCGCTCGCGCATCTTGTCGTCGTCCCGATTGCAGCGCCCCTGCTGCTGACGAGGACGAGCCCAGTTCAACTGACGAGAGCCGAACGAAGATGACCACCGAGACCACCCAAGTGCACATTCGCGTGACTCACGACGAGGACGCCAACCGCATCAGCGCCGTGCTCGAGGCGCTCGGTTACAGCGTGTTGCGCGAGCTCGACGAAGGTGACGCGCCGACGCGACTGCGCTGGGCCGTGACTCGGCTCGCGCGCTTCCACAAGCTGACCGAGCGCGAGCAGGACATCCTCGAGTGCGTGCTCAGCGGCAAGACCAACGAGGAGATCAGCCGCTCGCTCGATATCAGCCGCGCGACGGTCAAGTGGCACATGCACAACGTGTTCGCCAAGACCAACACCGGCAACCGCGAGAGCCTGCTGCGCCTGGCCTTGCAGCTCGGCGGCGCTCGCGAGCCGCGGGTCGAGCCGATCCGCCGACCCGAGACCACGCCGAGCGCCCGCGCTAGCTCGTTTTGGGCCAACGCCGACGACGTCACCGCGCGAATCGAGTTCGACCAGCCACGCGTGCCCACGGCAGAGTCGATCCCGTCGAAGTCCTACGTTTGATTGTTACTCGACGAATGGTGCGTTCGGGGATCGTCGATTAGACGGTCCCCGAATCGCATCATCGCGTCATGGCCTCATGGCCTCATGGCTGCTCACTCCAAGACCACGCGCACGGCCTTGGCCACGCCGAGCGCCTTGGCTCGCGCCTCGTCGATCGATGCACCCCGCGCGAGGCCGACGCCCAGCCGCCGGTGTCCGGCGATCTCGGGCTTGCCGAACAGCCGCAAGCCGGTGTCGGGCTGCGCCAGCGCATCATCGGCGATCTCGTAGGCGATCGCCTGCGAGTGACCTTCGGCCAGGATCACGTGCGAGGCCGAGGGCCCGTGCTGATGAATGTTGGGGATCGGCAGCCCGAGGATCGCCCGCACGTGCAGGGCGAACTCGCTGAGGTCTTGCGAGATCATCGTGACCATGCCGGTGTCGTGCGGTCGCGGGCTGACCTCGGAGAACCACACTTCGTCGCCAGCGATGAAGAACTCGACGCCGAAGATCCCGCGGCCGCCGAGGCTCTCGGTCACCTTGCGGGCCATGTCCTGAGCGGTCGCTAGCGCCTTGTCGGACATCGGCTGCGGCTGCCAGGACTCGTGGTAGTCGCCGGCGACCTGACGGTGGCCGATCGGCGCGCAGAAGCTGGTCCCACCGGCGTGGCGGATCGTCAGCAAGGTGATCTCGTACTCGAACTCGACGAAGCCCTCGACGATCACCCGACCGGCGCCTGCACGGCCCTGTTGCTGGGCAGCATCCCACGCGCTAGCGATCTCGTCGGCGCTGCGGACCAGGCTCTGGCCGTGACCCGACGAGCTCATCACCGGCTTGATCACGCAGGGCAGCCCGAGCTCGTTCACCGCCGCACGGACCTCGTCGAGCGAGCCAGCGAAGCGATAAGGCGAGGTCCGAAGGCCCAGCTCCTCGGCGGCCAGCCGACGGATGCCCTCGCGGTTCATGGTCAAGCGAGCCGCGCGGGCGGTCGGGATCACGGTAAAGCCCTCGCGCTCGAGCTCGACCAGCGTGTCGGTCGCGATCGCCTCGATCTCCGG
>CBFGLP010001382.1:0-3203 GCA_965649595.1 uncultured Myxococcales bacterium
CCGGCCGCGAGCGCGAGCGGCAGCTCGCCACAGTAGAGCGCCACGAGCCCGAGGTGCGCGGTGCTCAGCAGCTCGATCACGTCCTGGCCG
This sequence comes from uncultured Myxococcales bacterium, assembly GCA_965649595.1. Classification (GTDB taxonomy): domain Bacteria; phylum Myxococcota_A; class Polyangia; order Nannocystales; family Nannocystaceae; genus Plesiocystis. The sequence continues at coordinate 91 of CBFGLP010001382.1, forward strand.
TCCCCGCGATAGCGACCGCCGAGGCAGAACCCGCCGAGGCCCGGGTGCGAGTAGCGGCGCAGGTGCGCCCAGGCCGGCCGCGCGAGGTCGAAGCGACCGGCTCGCTGAGCGGCCATCGCCAGCCAGCCGTCGATATAGGCGTCGTACTCGGTCAGCACCGGGTCGATCGTCTTGCGCTCGATCGTCGATGAGAAGCCGCCGTGGGGCTCTTGGAAGCGATCGGCGACGAAGTCGAGCATTCGGTAGCAAGCTCGCTGATGGCCGCTGAGCAAGAGCAGGAGCGGGACCTTGTAGTAGAAGGCCACGTCGTCCCGCTGATCGCCGAGCGAGCCGTCGTCGCGCTGCTGCGCGAGCAGCCACGCGACGGTCCGATCCGAGGCGGCTTGAAACGAATCGAGCAGGGCGTCGGCCATGAGCGGCGCTCAGCTACCGGGCGTGAGCATGTCCTGAAGGTTCTGCGGAATCGTCGGCATCATGATGATCTCGATCCGCCGGTTCTGAGCCCGACCCTCGGCCGTCGAGTTGTCCGCGACCGGGTCGTACTCGGCGTAGCCAGCAGCGCCCACGTGCTCGGCCGGCATGCCGTTCTCGATCAGGTAGCCGACAACCTCGACCGATCGCGCGGCGCTCAGCTCCCAGTTGCCGTTGAACTTGCCGTTGCGGATCGGGACGTTGTCGGTGTGGCCGGCGACGATCCAGTCGCGCTTGACGTCCTTGAGCGGGGCGATCAGATCGGAGAGCGCCTTCTTGCCGTCGTCCTTGAGCGTCGCGCGGCCCGAGTCGAACAAGATGCCCTCGTCGAGCTTCACGACCAGTCGGCCCTTGCGGAACCCGACCTTGATCGTGCCCGCGTCGACCATCTTCTTGAGGCTGGAGAAGAGGTTGCGATAGACCTCGAGCTCGGCTTCGCGCTTGGACTTCTCGGCCCGCAGCTCGGCCAGCTCCTTCTCGGTCACGCCGGCCTTGGCGGCGAGGTCCTTGATCTGCGAGTTCAGCTGCGTGATCTCGCCTTCGAGCTCGGCGATCCTTTCTTGCAGGGTCTGATTCTCGGCTCGCAGCCCGGCGCTGGTCTGTTGTTCCGCGTCCAGCGCCGAGCGGGTCTTCGCAAGCTCCGCGTTGACTCGGTCGAGCTCTGCTTGAAGTTCATCTTTTTTGCAGGCCCCGAGCGAGAGCGCGAAAAGGGGGAGCAGAATGGCGACGCGTCGCATGGTGCGGGGGACACTACCCCGGTCCGCCTGCCGCCGCGATACCTCGTCTACGGCGTGTATACGGGTGTAAGCTCATGTGGTATGGTGGGCGCAAACGCTCGGGAACGCCGCTCCCACTACCTCTGAATCACTGCGAACCATGGCGAAGAGCAAGCGCAGTCCCAAAGCGGAGGCCGACGACCCCGGAATCCCCCGTGGTTGGGGAGAATTTTTAGGAGTCGCCCTGCTCGCAATCGGCGCTCTCCTGCTCGGAGGGCTCGCCTCGTTTCAGTTCGGCGACGGCAACCTCATGGGTCCCGTCGGTCGCCTGGTCGCCTCGGCCCTCTATGCGGGCTTCGGCATGGCGGCCTACTTGATCGCGCTGGGCGTGATCGGCATCGGCATCAAGGCGCTGCTCGGTCATCGCATGGAGCTGCGCCTCGGCGAGGGCCTGGGCTTCTCGTCTGCGACCTTGGCCGGCTGCGTGCTGTTGCACGTGATGTTCCCGACCTATCGGGTGCATGGCTACACCGCGGGCGGGCTCTCGGGCGAGCTGCTCGGTGAGGTCAGCCTCGGGCTCTTCGATCACGCCGGCACTTACCTGCTCACGCTGACGATCCTCTGCCTGGGCCTCGTCGCCTCGACCCCGCTCTCGGTCGCGCACCTGATCACGGCTGCACGCGCGGTCGCGAACGCGAGCGTGTGGGTGGTCCGCTACCTGTGGTCGGGCGTGGTCGGGATCGTTCAAGCCCAGCGCGAGGTCGCCGGGCGCGACTGGCAGGCCGAGGACGCCGAGAGCGACGACGCCGAGGACGAAGAGGAGAGCGAAGAGGAGAGCGACGAGCAAGCCGAGGAGGCCGAGGACGAGGCGGTCGAGGAGGTCGTCGAGTCCCCGCGCAAGCGTAGGCGCGCGCGCGAGAGCGAGGCGGAGGCAGAGGCGGCTGGTCGCAAGCCTCGCAAGAACCGCAAGCGCAAGGCCGACGCCAGCGAGCAAGACGACGAGGCCGAGGCCAGCGAGCAGGTCGACGAGAGCGAGGCCGAGGCCGAGGTCGAGGTCGAGATCCCGGCGGAGCCCAAGCCCAAGTCGAGGAAGAGCAAGGCCAAGGCCGCGGCGGCCGTGGTCGAGCCCGCGCCCGCGCCCGCGCCTGTCGAAGCGGCGAACGACGAGCAGCCCGCCGAGGAGGCCGACGAGAGCAGCGACGAGCGACCGGAGATCATCCTCAACGAGGATCCCGATCTCGACGCCGAGCAGCCCGCCCTCACCGAGCTCGATGACGAGGCGGCGGCCGACGAGGCTGGCGAGAGCCAAGATCCCAAGCGCAAGAAGGCCCCGCTGACGGCCGCCGAGCTGGCCGCTCGGGCCCGCGCCAAGCAGGCCGAGGCCGCCGCTGCGGCTGCGGCTGCGCGCTCGAGCCAGCCGGCCCGCCGCGATGGCGCGCAAGCGGTCACCTATATCAACGGTCGCTACGAGCTGCCGCCCCTGCATCTGTTCGCGTCGGCCGGCGAGAAGATCAAGGCCAAGGTCGACACGGCCTTCATCTACGAGCAGGCCGATCGGATCGTCGAGGCGTTCGCGCAATTCAAGATCAAGGGCAAGGTGACCAAGATCCACCCGGGTCCGGTGATCACCCGCTACGAGTTCAAGCCCGAGGCCGGGGTCAAGGTCTCGCGCATCCAGAACCTCGAGAACGATCTAGCGATGGCGCTCGAGGCCGTTCGGATCCGCGTGCTCGCGCCGATCCCCGGTAAGTCGACGGTCGGCCTCGAGGTGCCCAACGCCGAGCGCGAGACCGTGTACCTGCAGGAGAACCTCGCCGACCCGAGCTTCCAAGACGGCACGACGCTGCCGCTGGTGCTCGGCAAGGACATCGTCGGCAAGTGTGTCGCGCTCGATCTCGCCAACTCGCCGCACCTGCTGGTCGCCGG
>CBFGLP010001383.1:0-3712 GCA_965649595.1 uncultured Myxococcales bacterium
TGCACGACGCCTGCGGGGGGCTAATCAGTTCTGCGCGGTGAGCTTCAGCGAGCCGATGTCGTAGACCGAGCCTTCCTTCATGTGGACGCCGAAGTCGGTCGACCACGTGGTCTGCCACTTGCCGTTGACCTCGACCGCAACGTTGTAGTTGCCGAGCGGCACGTCGTTGAAGGTGAAGTTGCCGCTGGCGTCGGAGGTGCCGCTGAACTTGACCTTCGAGTCGGCGCAGGGGGTGGTCTTCACGAAGAACGAGGGCTGCGGGCACAGCTCGACCTTCGCATTGGCGACGGCGGTGCCGTCGAGCAGCAGCTTGCCAGCGACGCCACCCTTCTTGACCGCGCCGGGCTCGGGCAGGGTCGGGCCAGCGCCCACGATCGCGACCGACTTGACGTTGCCGACCAGCTCGAGCACCGAGCCGGACGCGTAGGACTTGTTCTCGTCGCCGGGGCCCATGACGTTCAGGCCAGCGCGCGAGGCAACCCACACGCGATCCTGACCGTCGAGGCCGACGCTGGTCAGGCTCTCGCAGCCGTAGCCTTCTTCACCGGAGTGGAACCACACGGTGCCGGGGTTAGCCGGATCGACGCGAGCGACGTCGCAGCTGGTGCTGGCCAGCACGATGTTGCCCTTCGAGCTGACGCCCGCCTTGTAGAAGGACAGGAACGACTTCGAGGTCTTGATCTCGATCTTCTCGATCTTGTCCGCCGCGCTGATCTTGCCGAGGTAGTCGGACGCCTGCGCGAAGACCTGACCGCTCGGGGTGGTCAGCAGCGAGTTGAAGTAGGGCATCCGGTCGAGCGCGCTGGTGTCGGCCTTCGCCCACTTGCCATCGGCGCCGCGGTAGTGGAGGTCGTTGCTCGAGGCGACCCAGGGGGTGCCGTCGGCGGCCACGGCCATGCCCATCAGCACCTTGACGTCCGGACCGAGGTCGGCGTCCTTGGTGACGGTCCAGGTCTTGCCGTCGTAGAAGCCGACGCCGTTGGTGCCGATCGCCCAGTAGGTGTTGTCCTTGGCCCAGGCGAGCTGGTTGATCGAGCCGATGTTGTCGTAGCTGAACTCGAGGACCTTGGTGAAGTTGTCACCCTCGATCTTGAACAGCTCGTTGTAGGTCAGGACGTAGCCCTGGTTGTCGGGCCCGACCAACACATCGCGGTGGAACTGCGGCGAGTTGGGGATCAGCGTGAAGGTGCCGTCGGCCGCGAGCCGGACGATGCCCTTCTCGTCGATCGCGAAGTAGGCGGGCCCAGGCTCGCCGGCGCCAGCCGGGGGCGGGGTCGCGGTGTCGCCACCGGTCGGCGGCGTGGCAGTGTCGCCACCGGTCGCAGCAACCTCGCCGCCGTCCTTCTTGGCGTCGTCGGTCTTGCCGTCGGTCTTGGCAGCGTCGTCCTTCTTGCCGTCTTCCTTCTTGGCGGCTTCGTCCTTCTTCTCGTCCTTCTTCTCTTCGGAGCCGCACGCGGCGATCGTGCTGAGCCCGAGGACCAGAAAGAGCCCAGTCAGGCGGTGCTTGGCGGGAGTCGTCATGGTGGCCGGGAAAATGCCAGGAATGGAACGGACCGCAAGGGGGGGTCGCGCCCCGCCGATGGAGTGTCAACGCACCTCACGAGCATTGCTCGGGCTTGAATGCACCTCGAGCGTCCTGCTCCCTCGCAACCGTTTGGAGCATAGTTGACGCTGCAATCGTGGGCCCGACCACGGTCGGCCAGCACTACGAATCGTGGCGGCGCCGAAAGAGTGGTCAGTAGCCCCGGCTTTCAGCCACTTCGACGCGAAACTGTCACTCTTGACTCGGCACTTTGGCCGATGGCTTCCGGCCCGCTTCGTTGCTCGCCTCGTTCAGTCCGTCGCTGAACCTGGGTCGGCCAAGCCGTAGGCGCGCTCACGCTCGGCCAAGAGCTCGGCCAACTTCGCTTCGAGTCGCCCGAGCCCGACCGGATCGCCGAGCTGTTGAAAGTTTTGCCGGGCAATGTCCGACGAGAGCTCGGGATCGGGGGCGATCGAGCGGGCGAACAGGGCCGCGAGCTCGGGGTCACGGGCCTCGAGATCGCGCAGCATTCGGTCGCGGGCCCGTTCCTGTGCCTGCTTGCGGACGCGATCGAGCATCGTCGCGTCCACACATTGGATCACGGGATCAGGAGACCGCCGCAGCAGCGGGACCAAAGAGTCCGCCGTGAGCGGACGATCCTGCAGGCGCTTGGGCTGCGGGTGAAAAGTGACCATGTAGAATTCGCGCGGCGGTGGTAGAGCCTGCCAGACCGGCCGCAGTCGGGCCAAGAACCGCTCGAATGCGGCCGCGTCGAGCCAGCGGTGCCCAGGTGGGACGGGGAAGGTCAACAGCACGATCTCGACGTCGGCCACCTCGGAGATCAGCCGCGCGAGGTGCTGGGCGACCGGCTCCGGGTCGAGCTCGCGCGCGTCGGCGCTCATGAACACCGGTCGGTGCACGCGACCTTGCTCGCGCGAGCGCCGGGCGAAGGGGCAGAGGCTCATGTCCTCGACCACTTCTCGCTGATAGCGATCGTGAAGCGCCTGAACGACGGCCTCGGGCGGCGGCCAGCCGGCGGGATGGGAGGATGCGGACACGCGCACGAAAGGTAGCGCGAGAACGACCGATGAGAAGCCCTGGGGAAGGCTGACTCAGGCTATCCTCCCAGCGTGTCGACGAGCGAGGGCGACGCGGCCCAGCCGATCGTGCCCGGCAAGGTCGACACGATCGATCGCGCGCTCGGGTGGTTGCTGGCCCTGCTCGTGGCGGCTCGGGTGGCCTATCACGCCACCTATCTCGGCGAGGTCCCCTTCGCCCACGCGACCATCTCCGACGGGGCGGTCTACGAGCAGGCGGCCCGGGACATCGTGGAGCACCCCCCCTGGGGTACGCAGCCCTTCTATCTGCAAGGCTCGTACGCCTACCTGCTGGCGCTCGGGATGGCCGTGAAGGCTTGGGCGTCGCTCGGCCTGCTGGTCCAGCTCTCGCTCGCCGCGTTCGCGCTCTGGCTCGCTCACCGCAGCTTCGTGCGGCTGTGGGGGCTGCGAGCCGGTCGGATCTGCTCGCTGCTGCTGCTCGCCCATCCGGCGCTCGCGTTCTATGAGAACAAGTACGTGAGCGCCTCGCTCGGCGTCAGCTGCAACGTGCTGGTGCTGAGCGCCTTCGTGGCTTGGCTGGCGGCGGTTCGACGTCCGCTAGCTCGACCGCGGAGGGTCTGGCTGCTCGCGGGCCTGCTCGGGCTCGCGAGCGGGCTCGCGCTGCTGGCTCGACCCAACCTGGTGCTCGCGCTGCCCTTCAGCTCGTTGGCGCTGCTCGTCGGAGCCACGCACCCGGGCGTCGCCACGATGCGAGTAGGTGAACGGGCTCGAGCCGCGGCGCCGAGCCTGCTCGCGTTCGCGCTCGGCTGCGTGCTCGCGCTCGCGCCGATGGCCCTGCGCAACGTGATCGTCACCGGGCACCCCGACTTGCAGCCGGTCCACGGAGGCGGGACCTCGTTTTACATCGGCAACAACCCGGGCGCTGGCGGGCTGTGGAACGACGCGGGCATGTTGAGCGCCCAGCTCGGCACCGAGCAGCTCGAGCTCGCCGCTCGACTCGAGCTCGCCGCTGATCATAACGAGCGCAACCAAGCACGAGCGATCGGGGACGAGCTGTACCGGCGTGCGTTCGCATGGATCCGCGAGCACCCCGGCGACTGGCTGGCGCTCGAGCTGCGCAAGCTGTGGCTGA
>CBFGLP010001384.1:0-1866 GCA_965649595.1 uncultured Myxococcales bacterium
CTCTACCTCAAGCTGATCGGCGACGAGTCGATCGTCGGCAACCCGATGCCCTACAACCCGCTGACCGGCGAGGGCACGCTGACCGAGGCCGAGATCGCGGACGTGCTGACCTGGATCACCAACGGGGCCGTCGAGGACGAGTAGGCGCGCCGTCGCTCGCTCGTCCAAAGACCGCATGGGATCGGCTCGATCCATGCGGTCTTCGCTTTTGGCGACCTACTCCTCGCTCTCGACGTATCCCGCCGGCGCCTTGAAATTGAACCGCTTGTCGCTCAGCCCGACGTTGGTCTTGATCCGCCGCAGCTCGAACAGGCTCGACGCGCCGTCGGTGTTGTAGACGACGAACGAGTCGACGCGGCCGGTGCTCGCGTGGACGACCAAGACCAGGCCCTTGTAATGTGGGTTTCGCTGCTTGGGGCGCAGCTCGAGCACGTAATGGTCCGCGTCGCCGTAGCGGCGCACGCGATCGGCGTTGGCGTAGTCGGCCTCGAACTTCTTGCGCAGATCCTGACCACCGAACAAGAAGCTCAGCGCCGCTCCGAGCTCTGGGTGGTTGTCGACCTTGGTCTTGATGACCTGCTTGGTGTCGTGCTCGACCATCCACAGGGTCTTGCCGTTGGAGTAGTAATCGGCTCCCTGCTCGTCGTCGTAGTCCCAGACCATCTTGCCCGGTTGCTCGAGCGCGAGCTTGCCGGCGGTCTTCTTCTTCTCCCCGTAGGTGGGGTTCCAGTAGGTCTGCTCGAACTTTGCTTGGAGGTCCTTGGTCGCCTCGTAGAAGGCCTGGACCATCACGAGCACGTCGTCCGCGTCGTCGGGCCGCCAGGCTGGTTGGTTGGTCTCTGCAGGCGCTTGCGCGCGCAGAATTTCGCTCACGACGCGCTCACCATCCCGGGCGAGCGTGGAATCGACCATGAGTGATAGGTAGAGCAGAGCGGCGTAGCTTGGAATCACGGGTGGGCTCCTCGCATCCGATCGCCATGCGATCGTTGCTGTTGTCGAGATTACAGTCTTCCTCGGCCCAGGCGTCGGCTTCGAGCCACGACGAGCTTGGGATACAATCGCCCCATGGTCTACCGGTCCCTCTCGGGCAGCGCACCAGCGTTCGGGCTGGCGCTCGGCCTCGGCTTCGCCCTCTCGCTCCTCGCTTCGGCCTGTAACACCACCACCCAGGTCGAGCTCGAGACCTATGGCGACGAGGCCGCCGAGGACTACGGCTGCATCCTCGGCGACCTCGGCTGCGAGTGTGCGGTCGGGGACAAGTGCGACGCGGGGCTCACCTGCGTGGATGGGACCTGTCGCTGCGTCGAGGGCGAGTGCAAGAACCAGGGGCCGATGACCACCAGCGAGTCGGGCACCGACGAGAGCGACAGTGACTCGGGCACCGACTCGACCGACGCGACGGACTCGACCGAGAGCGGCGATGGTGAGTCGACGAGCGAGTCGACGACCGACGAGACGACCGACACGTCGAACACGACCGAGGAAGAGTCGACCAGCGAGTCGACGACCGACACGACCGATACGACCGACGGCACCGACTCGACCACCTGAGCTGGCGCACCGACCGGGCTAGCAGGGGTCGTAGGCGATCTGGCCGCCCATCGTGCAGTACCAATTGTCGCCGTTGGCGTCGCAGCAGCCGGTCCCATCGAAGCCGGCCGGGCAGTTGGCCCCGGGGACCAGGAACATCGGGCACTCGATCGGCTCACCGCCTGGATCCTCGCCCATGAAGCCGCACTCGTACCACTCCTGACCGGGGTTCCAGCCGCAGTTCGGCGGATCCCCGGTCGTGCTCTCGTCGGTGGTCTCGGTCGTGGTCGTGTCTTCGGTGCTGTCCTCGGACGAGCTGTCGTCCGACGAGCTGTC
>CBFGLP010001385.1:0-3011 GCA_965649595.1 uncultured Myxococcales bacterium
GGGCTCATGCGGCGATGATCGGCGACGGCGTCAACGATGCGACGGCCATGCGAGCCGCGAGCGTGGGTGTGGCCGTGCGCGGGGGCGCCGAAGTGGCCTTGCGCGTCGCCGACGTTCACCTCGCGCGCCCAGGCGTGGCCGAGGTCGTGCAGTTGTTCGAGGGGGCGCGTCGGACCATGCGGGTCATCCGACGCAACCTCGGCTTCTCGCTCGTCTACAACCTCGTGTTCGCCAGCCTGGCGCTGCTCGGGCTGATCGACCCCTTGGTCGCGGCCGTGCTGATGCCCGCCAGTGGCTTGACGGTGGTGCTCTCGTCGACCCTCGCTCGCACCTTCGACTCGCTCCCGCTCGACGCTCGCGACTTCGACAACCGCGCCCCGGTTTCGCGGGATCAGCTCGTGCATCCGGTGCAAAGCTTGCATGGACCGACCACTGTTCGAGCGAGCTGAAGCTCATAGACTCCCGACGACTCAACGTCGCGCCAAGAAAGGAAGCTCAAAGCATGTCACGGACCCTCGCACTCACGTTGTTCGCTCTCGTTGGTGTCACCACGGCTTGTGGTGGCAAGGAGGGTGGCGGTGCCAATGCGGAAGCAGTGGCCGAGGCCAACAAGGTCTGGAACGAGCGCTGCGTGACCTGCCACGGCAACGATGGCAGCGGCAACGGTCCCGGTGCGGCCGCGCTGGCGGTGAAGCCCCGCTCGTTCAAGGATCCCAACTGGCAGGCCAGCGCCGACGATGCCCGCATCAAGAAGGTGATCGTCGAGGGCGGCGCCTCGGTCGGGCTCAACGAGGCGATGGCCCCCAACCCGGACCTCAAGGACAAGCCGGCCGTGCAGGACGAGCTGGTCAAGAAGATCCGCAAGATGGTGCAGTAGGCGGTCTCGTCTCCGCCGTCTACGTACGGAGGGGCTCCCCGTGGAGCCCCTCTTTTTTGTGTGGCGACGATCGACGCTACCTTGTCGTGGCACTGTAGCGACGTGCGCAGCTTCGACCCTCGGCACTGGTACCTGGCCCCCGCCGCCTCGTTGCTCGTCGCTTGCGGGCCGCCCGGGATCCCCGGTGACGACGAGGTCGCCGACGACACGACCGACAACCCCGAAGAGAGCCCGCCCGACTGCTACACGGACGCCGACTGCCCCAACTACTACATCTGCAACGCGGGCGTCTGCGAGTACGAAGGCGAGGATTGGACCGACTACTCCGACTACTCCGATTGGTACGAAGAAGGCCCCTGGTACGAGTGCTACGCGGACTACGACTGCAGCTTCGGCTACGTCTGCGTGTACAACTATTGCCAGCCCGCTCCGACGAACTATCCGATCGACTGCCAGGCGCCGGTACCCGAGCAGCTCCCGCTGCCCGATCTCGGCGGACCCGCGCTCGAGCTGAGCTTCGTCGACGTCGACGACGACGGTGGTGACGAGCTGATCGTGGTCCGCTCGACCGGCGTGGTCGTGGTGATGGGTGAAGACATCGTCATCAACAGCTGGCCCGCGCCGGTCGTCGAATCGTTCGGCAACCTGGTCGCGCTCGACCTCGAGCCGACCGGCCCGCGCGACTTCGCGGTCTTCTCCGAGCAAGACGGCGGGGTCGCGTGGCTCTTCCACGGTGACGGAGCGGGCGGATTGTCGTTTGCCGGCACGATTACCGAGTTCCCCGCGATCACGAGCCCCCGCGCGATCGATCCCGAGCTCGACGGGGTCGACACGCTAGTGGGGATCGCCGGCATCAACACCTCAGCGGTGCTGTTCGACAACATCGCCGGGCTCTCGAACGAGCTCGAGGTGATCGAGCCATCGTCGGTGACCGAGGTTCACACCGGCCTGCTCGACGGCAACAACACCCCCGATCTGCTGCTAGCGCGCGACTGCATAGGCGTGCTCAACTTCGCGCCGGCCTATGGCGTGAGCGTCTTCGTCGAAGACCTCGCCGGGACCAACAACTGCACGTGGGTGGTCGACCGGATCGCCAATCCGCAGACCGACGAGGTGATCACGCTGATCAACGACGACTTCAAGACGGTCGTCGGCTACCGCCCCGGCGATCCGCCCTCGGACGCGATCCTCACCACCTTGTGGCAGCGGTTCGACAGCGGGCAGATCATCGACATCGACACGCCGAGCCTGCTGATGGTCAACTCCAGCGATGTCGGCCTGATGTGGAGCTGGGCCGAGTTCCCGCACAGCTGCTTCGGGCTGATGCCGATCGCGGGTGCGCAAGCGCTGGCGGTCGGTGATCTCGAGGGCGACGGAAGGCAAGAGTTCGCGTTGCTCGATCCGGACGGGAGCGTGCGGCTATATCGAATGCCCTGATCAGGCGATTCGCGCTCGGCCTCGGTGGCTGACCGTGGCCCTCCATGCTCCGGTGCGTGGCTGGTCAGCGCAGCCCAGGGAGATCGAGGTGAAAGGTCGTGCCGGCCCCCGCCTCGCTCTCGACCCACAGCTCGCCGCCGTGCTCCGCCGCGATCCCATGGCTGAGCGCGAGGCCCAAGCCCGTCCCCTTGTCGTGCCGCTTGGTCGTGAAGAAAGGGTCGAAGATGCGCGAGCGAATCGCCTCGGGGATCCCGACCCCCCGGTCCTCGACGCTGATCCGCACCCAGGGCTGGCCCTCCCGCTCGATCGCTCGCGCGCGCAGATCAATCCGCTTGTCCACGCTGAACTCCGGGTAGCGATCGTTGAGCGCATCTCGAGCGTTGGTGACCAGGTTCATCACGATCTGCTGGATCTGCTGCACCCGACAGCCAATCTTCGGCAGATCCGCGGGCACATCGACCGCGACCTGGATCTGTTCTTTGCGCAGCACCGCCCGGATCAACGACAGCGTCGTGTCGACAAGCTGCCGCACGTCCGCCGCCTCCAGCTGCTGCTCCCGCTCCTGCCGCGAGAACGCGAGCAGGTTACGGACGATCGTCGCCACCCGATCGGTCTCGATTCGGATCTCTCGCGCAAACTCTCGCACGCTCTCGCTCTCGCCCGGCCGCTCGTCGATCAGCTCGGCATAGTTCATGAT
>CBFGLP010001386.1:0-8534 GCA_965649595.1 uncultured Myxococcales bacterium
GCGTGAACGCCGGGTCTTCCGCCAGCTCTCGTCGAATCACGTCGATGCGCGCGTCGAGCCCGACCATGGACTCGTGCTCACTATAAAAGGTCTGCTCGACGTTCGGGTCGTCGCTGCCGCCTTGCGTGACCAGGCGCTCGAGCCAAATCAAGCGCCGCTCGGCGTGCAACATGACGAGCTCGACGGCCAGACGGAAGACCGCTGGCTCTTCGATTCTCACGCTCTCGAGCGCGTGGGTGCGGGGAAGCGCGGTCATGATCGATCAGCTCAGCTCGATCCAGAAGGGCGCAGATTCAGCGCCGTTGACGATTAGCCGCACGGGGTGATCGCCCGCGACGGAGAGGTCGAAGAACGCCTGGAAGATCAACTTTTCGTCGTCGACGACATGGAAGCGGCCGTCGTTGTCGTTGGGATCGGGCGGCGCCACGAGGAAGGGCTTTCGAATATAAACCTGACCGTCGATGATCAAGCGAATATCGAGCTCGTCGTCGGTGCCTTCGCCGAACTTGAGCGGAAAGGTTGTGACGATGTTGATCTCGAGGCGATTGTTGACGAGATCGGGGACCCCGACACCATCTATGCGCGGAGCGATCACGAGCGGGACTTCGTTACTATCGCTGGTAATCGGGATCACCTCGCCGCCAGCCACCCGCTGGCCATGCGTTACCCGCAAGAACGCGGTATAGATGCCAGGGAACACCCCCATCGTCTTCTCTTCGTCGCTCTGATTGAGAAACTTCAAGTCTTCGGCAACATCGAGCACGAGCTGATCATCGAGGTTGCTCAGCGCCCAACCAGCGCTCGGGTTGGCGGAGATCGACAGATCGATGGGGATCGGGCCACCAGTGCCGTTGGGCTGGGGGATCTTGCTCCACCGCTCGGTGCGCAGCCACAGCTGGCGCGACTCACCAGCGCGCAGGTTGGTGCCACGCAGGATGACGCGATTGTGGAGTGGCGTCGCGCCGATATCGGCGGACACTCGCGCGGGGCTGGCCTCGACGACCTGAACCTCGCCACCAGCCACGGCCGGGAGCGTGAAGGGCCACTTACTATGGGTCGACTCGAGGTGTGGGGCGCCGAGCTGGTATAGATAAGTCCCGAGGCTGAGCACCGGAGCGGCCATCTGGGTCGGCTCGTCGGGCTCGAGCAGGACGACGCGGACCTCGTAGTAGGCTGACAGTCTCGCTGTCTGAGACTCCTCGGAGCCCCAGAACGCGAGCGCGTCCTCGGGCGCGGTCGGGCGCAGGACGATCTGGACCGGGTTGTTCTTTCCGATCATACCAATCGGAAAGATCGACTCGGTCCCGATCTTGGTGCTGTCGAAGAGCAGCGGATAATCGTGGAAGGTCTTCAGCGCATAGCCCATGATCCGCTGCTGCGTGAGCGGATCGAACTCGGGCTCGGACGACTCGTGGTGAGCCGTCAAAATGTAATAGAGGGATAGCGCCATCGGCGTGCTGGCGATGTTGCGACCGCCACGCTGGGGCCCCTCGAGGTTCTTGTAGCCCGGCTCTTCGGCGAGGTGGTAGAGGTGCAGGCTGAGGGTCTTGCTGGCGGCGCCGACTTTTTCCGGAGGTTGAGCGGTGACCGTTACCCCAGCGCTGGCGTCGATCACGTTGTTGATGTTCTCGTCGAGCAGCTTGATCAGCGCGCTCGAGACCAAGGAGAGATCGATCAGGGCCATGGTGAAGACTCAGCGATAGCGGAGGCGGAAGAGCCGGCGATTGGGGAAGTGACGATCCAAAGGACCGATCACCGAGATGCTCTCGATATCGAGGCGAGCCGGAGCGCGCGGGGTTGGAGGGGTTGGGCGAGCGGCCTGGGCTGGCGTCGGGGTGACCCGCTCGGGTGCGCGGCTCGGGGCGTGGCGAGCAGGTGCTTCACGAGCCTCGGGCTGCGGCAGCTCGCGTGGGTGTGGAGCGAGGGCCTGTTCAGCGCGAGGCCGCGGCGCGAGTTGAGGTACTGCCAGGGCTGCGTCGCTAGCGGTGGAGGGGGCCGCGGGTCGCAGGGCGGGCGCGGGGCTCGGTCGAGTCGAGGGAGCCGTGGGCGCGTGAGGCTCGAAGGGTTGCCAGGGCACGGGGGCGCGAGCGGCCGGCTGCGGCAGGTCGACCTCGCGCGCACGAGGGCGAAGGGGCAGTGGCTCGGGTGTTGGAGCCTCGACTCGTTGGCGATCGACCGGGCGCGGGATCGCGGGCGGGTTGAGCTCGGGCGAGGGGGCGGGCTCGTCGAAGTAGCGCGGAGCGAAGGGATCGAAGAGCGAGCCCGGATCGAGCTTGGGCAGCCGTGCGCTCGGCTGGGCCTCGCTCATCGGCGCAGGCCCGGGCTCGTGCGCTCGCGGGCTCGCGGGCAGTCGTGCAGCGCTGGTGCTCGCCGGTGCGAGCGCGCTCGCGGGTGCAGCCACGCTCGCGGGCGCCGGCACGCTCGCGCTCGCAGACACGCTCGAAGCGCTGACCTTGCGATGGATCGTCGGGTTGGCGCCGGCCGGGGCAGGACGGATCGGATCGCTCGAGGCGTCGCCGCTCAGCGCGAGGCCATCGTCGGGATCGCTGTCTGCGAGTCCCTCGCCGCGAGATTGGTCGATGCCGAGGCGCTGATCGATCTCGACGATCGGCGAGCCGCTGCGGACGAAGGGCCGCAGCGAACCATCGCTGGCGCTGCCGAGCGGCTGCGTGTGCGCGAGCAAGCGGTGGAGATAGGCGCTCATGACAGGCTCCTGCGGTGACGATGGCTGCGCTCGGCCAAGAGCAGCTCGACATAGCGGCGGCGATCGGAGCGGGTCAGCCCGAGGATCTCGGCGAGGCTCCAGCCGTAGCCGCTGGCGATGTAGTGGATCTCCCGGACCAAAAAGCGACGCTCGTGCTCGAGCCCGCGCAGGAGAAAGCTCTGGATGTCGAAGTGGGCCCGCTGCGAGGCGCCGCACTCGTGACAGGCAAACTCGAGCTCGTGCTCGATGATTGGCGCGAGCGCGGCCATGGCCGCCTCGACGCGATCGAGGGTGGCGGGGTCGAGGTCGCTCGGCGTGCGGCCCTGCTCATCGGCGACGATGCAGCGGTGCAAGAGCGCGACTCGAGCCCGCTCGGGTGGAAGACCGATCACCGCCCGCTGATCGGCGCCGGCCGGCAGGCGCAGGCGCAGGCCCCCGCTCAGGCTGTAGTGGCACTGCTCGTCCGGGCCGGTCGCCAGACCTCCCGCGTCGCGTGCACCGACGATGCTGCTGACCAAGGTCGCGAGCGAGAAGCTGATCTCGGACCCCTTCTCGCACGCGCGGCAGGGCACCACGCTCTCGATCCGATCACCGAACACCGAGGTGTAGATGGCCGCGAGCAGACGATCGCGATCGCAGACCGGTAGATCCCAGGCCCGCCCGGGACCAACCGTGGTCCCGGGCTGGGCGACGAGCACACGATCGAGCAGATCGGTGGCGACCAACGCCGCCCCACCGCCGGCTCCGAGCAGCTGCTCGTCGTGGCCACAGAGCTCCCGAACGACCGCCCAGCGGCCGCCGGGGATGCCCGGATCGAGGTGAACCTGCAACATGATCGTCTGCTCGCGCTGGTTGCTCAGGTCTCGGCTACTTCGGGAACGTCGATGCGCTCCCAGCCTTCGTTCTGGAGCACGATGGTCTCGATCAAGACGGCGTTGGCGTTCGCGTCGAGATCGGCCATCGCGGTGTACTCGGACACCCAGCAGCGGTGGACCGTGTAGGCTCGGACGACGGTGCCCTGCAGGTTCATCACCTCGATGGTGATATCCTTGCGGAAATCCTTGAGCGAGACGGCGCCGTCACCCTCGTGGCTGTAGACCTTGCTCGCCCAGGCCTCGAACTCGGGCGCAAAGCTGACCCCACGCTCGAGCGTGATCGCTTCATGCTTCGATTGACCCGGCGCGTGGCGTTGCGTGTTGATGTCACCACCCTCGCGGTGGGTGACGACCTCGGTCGAGCGCTTGAGCGCGCTGACCTTGGACACCGCAGCGACGGGCTTGCCGTCCCACTTCACGCGGAACTTGAAGTTCTTGTAGGGATCGATACGAGCAACGTTGACTTGGAATTGTGGGGCAACCATGGGATGTCTCCTATTCGGTGATTCGGCGGGACGCCGACCGGGCGATTGGAATCACGCGATTGTGATCACATGTTTTTCCAATCGCCCGATCGATCAGACCTGAACCTCGCCGGCCTTCTGCTGGAGGGTGATGACCACGAACTCGGCCGGCTTGAGCGGCGCGAAGCCAATCACGACATTCACGATGCCGAGGTTGATGTCGTTTTGGGTGGTCGTCTCGGGGCCGCAGGTGACGAAGTAGGCGTCGCGCGCCCGGGTACCGGCGAACGCTCCGAGCCGGAACAGGTTATTCATGAACGCCCCAGCGCTCTGCCGAATCTGCCGCCAGAGCGGCTCGTCGTTGGGCTCGAACACCGCCCACTGCAGGCCGCGGTAGAGGCTCTCCTGAATGTAGAGCGCGAAGCGGCGGATCGGCACGTACTTGTAGTCGTCGTTGCCGGAGTTGTCGAAGCCGACCATCGTCCGCGCGCCCCACACGACGATGCCGTTGGGGAACGCCCGGACCGCGTTGACGGCCTGCGGGTTGATCTGGCCGTTCTCGGCGTCGCTCATGCCGTACTGGACTCCGCGGACGCCGAGGGCGGTCGCCTCGAGGCCGGCGGGGGCCTTCCAGACCCCGCGAGCGGAGTCGGTGCGGGCCATGATCCCAGCCACGGTGCCGGCGGGGTCGACGATCTTGCTCGCGTTGTTGCTGGTGATCTTGAGACGCGGCCAGTACACGGCCGCGTGGTCGGTTTGGACGCCGATGCGGAGGTCGGCGATGCCGTCGGACACGTCGCTGGTCGTCGCCCAGATCGAGGGGGGGTCGACGAGCAGGATGGCGCGCTCGTCCTTGGCGAACACGCTAGCGATCGGCCAGAGATCGGCCCGTGCGCTGTCGCCTTGCCCATCGGCCCGCGGCAGTACGACGATGTTGAAGAGGTCGATGTCGCGCTTGGCGACCGTGAAGGCGTTGGTGTAGTCGGTCGGCGTGGGTGTGTCACCATCGTCGCCAGCGCTGGTCCCATTCTGGAACGATCCGCGGCCGGTGGTGAACCCACCGAGCTCGTACCAACGCACGTTGCCGGAGCCCGCACCCCAGAAGTAGGACGCAGTAGTGAGGTTGGTACCGGTCGCCGTCACATAGGCGCCCTTCTCGGCCGAGTTCAACCCGGACTTGGGAAGCATGACAAGGCGATAGCCCTGCACCGATGCCGTCCAATGGTCGAAGTTCACATTGATCCCGCTCGCCAGCGAGGTCAGCAGCGTTCGAATACCCGCCAGCGAGGTTGCCTGTGCGATCGGGAGATTGGGGTCGAAGCTGTCTCCCCCCTGTGAATCGCTGACGGCGAACGCGGAGATCGCCAGCGCAGTGATATCCAAGAAGGCTTCGATGCGGTCCGCAAGCGCCCCCTCGCTCACCGGGGTGAGATTCCCGAAGATGCCGTTCGGAGCCGGACGACAGTTGGCCCAGCCCCCAACATCGATGCCGCCGTTCGCGGTGCCCATCTGCATGGCGACGCTGATATCGCTGCTTTGGGCGGGCGCAAACGCAATCTTGCCACCGGTACTGGAGGTGATCCGCCAGAGGTAGCGGCTGCCCGCCGTCACCTCCAACTGGCCGACGGTGGCCGTCTTGCCAACCGAGCTCAGCGCGTTGTCGAGTGCGAGTTGGACGTCGGCGACCGCGTCGAGGCCTACTTTGTTGATCTCCACGGTCACAAAGGGGCTACCATCTACGCTGATCTTGAAGCGGCCGATGTCATCCGACTGAGCATCGACGGCAGCCAGCAGCGCGGCGACGGAGCCCGAGGCACTCTCCAAGACGCCCCACACCGAATGTGCAGTGCCCGCGGTCACCACGACGGGGTCGGGCAGCGACGCACGAACCAGCGCCGACTGCTGCTCGAGCACGTCGATTGCGTAGCGATTGGAGGTGGGATCCATCGTGAGGTTCTTGTAGACCTCACTCGCCACGACGGTCGTCACACCATTACCGTCGACGCTGGTCTGCTCGACGCGCAGATTGAACGTCTGCTCGGGCTCAGGCGTGTCGTAGTCCACCTGCAGACGGATCGACGTGCCGATCAGCCCATAGCTGCGCGCCTCGACCACGAGCACGTTCGCACCTTGCTCGTTCTTCAGCTGGACCGCAGCCGGCTCGGCTCCATTGGCGATGCGAATCACGTAGGCCGTCTGGCCACCGTTGAGATAGAACTGCCGAACCTGATCGTGCAATTCACCAAGGTTGTTCTCGGGCCCAAAGCTACGCACGAAATCGGCGTAGCTCAGCGTTCTTACCGCTTGTTCCATGGGACCTTGCTCGGCCATGCCGATGAAGAGCGCGACGGACGTGGAGACGCCAGTAATCGTGCGGGATCCGGACGGGACCTCCCGCACGTAGACGCCGGGGTAGGTGGGCTGAACGGGCATGACCGGACCTTGCCATCCCGACCCGCATCGAAGTAACTGTCCGAAGGTGATGCTGCACGAGAGTGCAAGTTGCACTCGACCCCCGAGGGGTCCGATCACCGACCGGTGAGCAGCCGCGGAAGATCGTGCCGCGACTCGAGCTCGAGCTTGCGCAAGAGATTTGCGGCGTGAAACTTGGCCGTGCGCGTGGCGACGCCGAGCACGCTTGCGATGTCATCGTAGCGATGACCATGCAAGAGCCAGAACAGCACCTCGGCCTCGCGTGGTGTCAGCTGCGCATGCACGGTCAGCTCGTGCACGACCAGCTCGATCCGTGGGCCCATCACCTCGCTCGGACGCGGCACGACAGCCGGCTCCCCGAGCAGCTTGGCAGGCAGATCCGGCTGGGGCGCGGCCGGCCGAACCCGCGCGGCCGACAGGCGACCCCGCCACCGTCTCGTGCAACGCACCGCGTTGGCGACCCCCTCGAGCAGGTCCTCGGTGACGATCGGCTTGAGCAGGCAATCGACCGCACCACCGCTGAGGCTGGCTGCGACGTCGCGGGGCTCGGCTTGTGTGAGCAGGATCAGCGACGCGCACGCAAACTCGGCCGAGCGCAGGGCGGTGATCGTTCCGGAGCCCCAGCCGCTCGGGCGCGAGAGATCGATCAACGCGGCGTCGAACCGGTCACGCGGATCGATCATCGCCCCCGGAGCGCTCGTGCGCGCGTCGCAGCCCTCGGCGCCGAGCAGACGGACCAACGCACCCTCGCTCTCGTGATCGTCGGAGACGATCAACACCACGGCGCCTCGAAGTACGGTCACAAGATCTGTCATCGGCCACCAAGAGGTGCAGGTCGGGCTTCATCTTAGTGCAGGTTCTCGCGCTGTGTAGCTGGCTATGAGGTCGGGAGAAACGTCGGGCCAGTCTGTCGGCAGACCACGGGCTGGTGATCACCGGGGTTCGCACTGGACTCGCAGCGTGCATGCGACTCGACCACGCAGCGAGGCCGCGGAATAGCCGCGCAACGAGCCCTGCGTGCGAGTTTGTCTCAGCCCGAAGGCGTGCCGACGATGACGAGGGCTCCCTGTGAATGCTCGAATGCTGCGAGCATCGATTCGACGTCTCCCCACGTCACCGCCGGAGGATCCACGTCGAGCGGGAATCCGACATTCGGCGTGCAGATCAAGAATGGAGCGTCGTCGAGGGAATGCCGAGTGATCGTCGGCGCCACGCATTTATTTAGTCCCAATGTTCGGGTCACGATCGAGCGATATTCCATCAGCACTTCGCTCATCGATACGCCGGCATCGGCATAATCCGCCTCCAGCGTATGATCGCGAGTGAGTCGTGACCACTCCCCCGTCCGACCTCCAAACACGCGACAGGCACCGACGTGGGCGATGTAGACCGCGTCATCCTCGATGACGAGCGCAGCCGCTTGTGCGGTGCCCTGAAAGACGGTCGGTGTCGGCGGTGCAGGTGGTGCTTCGGTCCGACGCTGCCACGGCCAGCGACGGCGCGGCTGCACGGGCGACAGCTCGACGACGCTGCGCCCCTCGTCTTGCAAGCGCCGGTGGGCAGCCTCGAACGCGCCGAGCAGCCACGCCTCGACGGGACCGGTCGGGTTGCGAGTCCACGCGTCCAACATCGCATCCCGAACCAGCTCGGCCGATCGCTCGGCGAGGTTGGAGCGCAGCAGCGTCGGCTCGGGAGAGCTCCCACGCACGACACCCACAAAGCGGCCGTCGGGGGTCTGCCAACACATATCGACATTCGCCCTGCCATAACCGGGATCCGGTTGATCGGCGCAGCGGCTGACCACGCGAAGGCGCATTGGAGCGATTTATATCACCAGCAAAACGAAAGAGGGGCCGGCTTTCGCCGGCCCCTCCCCGCCTTAGCTCCCCCGATCCCGGAGCGCTCGAGCTCACTTCGCAATCTTGTTGGCGGCCTTGGGCTGCTCGCACACGCCGCTTTGGCCTTTGCCGACGGTCCGGATCGCGTACTGCGGCTCGGCCTCGACGCGCTTGCCGGACAGCTCGGAGCGGACCACCCGAACCATCAGCGGCGCGAGCT
>CBFGLP010001387.1:0-7276 GCA_965649595.1 uncultured Myxococcales bacterium
GGCTGATGATCGCGAAGGTCCGCCGTCGCGCCACCTCCGCTCGCGCAGTCTCGATCTCCTTGCTCACGGTCGGCGGAGGATGGCAGAGCCGTGCAGGTTGGTCGAGTGCGCTACTGGGCTTCGTCGGCCCGTCCGGGCCGATGGGGGCGCCGCGCTTGCGGCTGCTCAGGGAGTGCAGCCCGTGCCGAGGAAGTCGGGCACCTCGATGCTGACGTCGAGGTCGACGACCATGACCTGGCCATCGGCAGCCTCGAGCTCGGCGTGCAGCAGGCCCGGCTGCTCGTCGATGTCGCAGGGGTTCTCCAGCTCGTCGGGCACGAAGATGGTGATGTAGACGAACTCGTAGGTGCCGTCGCCGAGCACGTCGAAGGGGACCGGATAGTTGGCGACGCGTGCGAAGTGACCACCGAAGCCGATGTTGAAGCCCTCGATGTCGAGGTGGAGATCGAGGATCGGGATGTCGGGGTCGGTGAAGTCGCTCGGATCCTCGGGCAAGGGAAACTCGCCGCCGCGGATCGGGATCGGGAACATCAGCAGGCCCTGACCGCCGAGCACCATGATCAGCTCGTCGCCCGACTCGATGTTCTGAAACTCGAGCTCACCTTGCCCGAGCTCCAGCCAGCCCTCACCCGGCGTGCCCTCGTCGTCCTCGTCGGGGTTGGTGCCCTCCTCGCCCCAGTGGCGCTTGGATGGATCACAGGCGGAGGCCCCGAGCAGGCTCATCACGACCAGGCTCGAGGCGAGCAGAGCCGGCGCGCGGCGAAGGCAAGTCATGCGGGCAATTTGGCCGGGTCTGGTCCGCGTCGCAAGCGAGCGTGATCGGATCGACCTGTTCGTGTGACGATCGCAGCGGGCAGCCGAGCAGATGCTAGGGCGGGAGCGCTGGCATGCCTCCGATCGGGCTGCCGTGCTCGGCCTCGACCAGAGCCGTGCTCGCAACATAGCGACCGTTGCGGGCCGCCTGGCTGCTGCCTACGGCCAGGCCCGCGCTGCCGAACACGCCCAGGCTACCCGCGGCGGCGAGGATCGCCCAGCCAACGAGGCCGGGGACGACCAGCCCGACCAACCCGAGGAACCCGACGCTCGCGACCAAGCCGATGATCCGCAAGGTTCGTCGGCTTCGCAGCGGCGTGGGGTCGATGTCGATGCGGACCAGCGAGCCACCCCCGCCGTCACTCTCGGCCTGGACCCGATAGATGAGCCCGTGCCGCTCGTCGTAGATGTCGGCCTCCTTGCTGCCCATCATGTGGCCCTTGCTGCCGATCTGGCTCTCGATGTGCTGCTTGATGGCCCGCACGGCCTGCTCCGGCGGCAGCGGCAGCGTCGACTCGGCGTTGGCGATCGAGTCGCCGCGCGGGGACGCAGGCAAGAGGCCAGCCTCGGAGGGCCGGCGGACGAGCGCTCCACCTGCTGTCCGAGCGGCGGCTTGCTCGGCGAGGGCCGAGCGCAGCTCCGCAGGGGAGATACCAGCCTCGCGTGCCGCCTCGTCGACGTCGTGCTGCGAGAGCTCCGTCATCGCTGGCAACGTAGCACTTTAGCCCCCCGCAGATGTCGTGCACTTAGCCACGCACGGCCGCTTGGCGGCCGCCAGGTCGCTTGCGACCTGGGTGGGCTGGTTTCGGGTGCGCAGCGGCTCGTCTGGGCCCCCGGAGGGGGCCTGGTTAGTCGCCGGGGCGTCGTGCACTCAGCGGTATCGTGCAGTCAGCGGTGGGCTGGTTTCGGGTGCGTAGCGGCTTGCGTGGCGCCCGAGAGGGCCCGCTAGCCTCCACCTCGGGGAGCCGAGAGCTTCGTGTTATCAACCCGGCCGTGAGCACCTCGCAGACCTCCGCGGTGGCCGAGCTAGAGGCTCGGCTCTCGATCCTCACCGACAAGGGCGTGGTCATCATCGACCCCCGCCAGACCTTCGTCGCCGCCGATGTCCAGCTCGACCGCATCCAGCCCCGCGCGGTGCTGCACCCAGGCGCGCGGATCCACGGCGCGGGCAGCTTCGTTGGCGCCCACGCGGAGGTCGGCCGCGAGGGTCCAGCGGTGCTGGTCGACGCGGTGCTCGGCGAGCACGCGGTGGTCGCGAGCGGCTACGTCGAGCACGCGGTGCTGCTGCGCAAGGCCAAGGCCGGCGCCAACGCTCACCTGCGCGCGGGCACCTTGCTCGAGGAGGAGGCCTCGACCGCGCACGCGGTCGGTCTCAAGCAGACGATCCTGCTCGCGTTCGTGACGCTCGGGAGCCTGATCAATTTCTGCGACTGCCTGATGGCTGGCGGCACCTCGCGGGATGATCACTCCGAGGTCGGCTCGGGCTTCATCCACTTCAACTTCACGCCCTGGGGCGATCGCGGCGACAAGGCCACGCCCTCGCTGATCGGTGACGTGGTGCGCGGCGTGTTCCTGCGCGAGCCTCGGATCTTCCTCGGCGGAAGCGGCGGTCTGGTCGGGCCCACCCAGGTCGGCTACGGCTCGGTCACAGCCGCCGGCCAGGTGCTGCGCGGCGATCTCGACGAGCGGACCTTCGCGCTGCGGATCGCTCGCTCGGTCGAGCGGCCCGTGACCCCGGGCTTTCGTGATCGCCTGCAGCCGCGCCTGCGCAAGAACATCCTCTACGTCGCGCAGCTGTTCGCGCTGCGCCAGTGGTACCGAGAGGTCCGGCTGGCCCGCTCGCCGAGCGACGCTCGCCGGCTGCCCGTCGAGGCCGCGTTGGCAGCGATCGAGTCGGGCATCCGAGAGCGGCGCGTGCAGCTGCAGCGCTTCGTGGGCGAGCGAGGCGGCGTCACGCCGAAGTTCGAGCTCGATGACTCGAAGCTGCCGCGCTGCCCGTGGACGCTCGCGCCGAGCGAGGACGAGCACATCGCGTGGGTGCGCTCGCTGAGCGAGGCCCAGGTGCGCGAGGGGCAGCAGTGGTTGGCGTCGATCGCCGAGCAAGTTCGCTCGAGCGCCGAAGACGAGATGACCGCCCGCGGCTGAAGGCCAAATCGGCAGTTGATTCCACGATCGCGGACCCCGAACAAAACCGGGGGGGGCCGGATCCACGCGATTGCGTGGATCCGCAGGCTCATCGCGGCTCGACGTCGACCACCCCAGGTTCGAATGCGAGGCTGCCTGCAAAGACGCGTGGCACCTCGCTCGGCCTCGTGGCCGAGCGGCGCGCGCTGTCTCCCTACGCTTGGACTAGGAGTCGATCATGGCGAAGCCACTCAAGGAAAAGGACAAAGAGCTGGTCAAGGAGAAGGACCTCAAGGATCTCAAGGACAGCAAGGAGAACGAGAAAGACAAAGAAAAGGAGAAGGAAAAAGAAAAAGACAAGGAGAAGGAAAAGGACAAGGAGCTAATCAAGGAGAAGGACTTCAAGGACCTCAAG
This sequence comes from uncultured Myxococcales bacterium, assembly GCA_965649595.1. Classification (GTDB taxonomy): domain Bacteria; phylum Myxococcota_A; class Polyangia; order Nannocystales; family Nannocystaceae; genus Plesiocystis. Next base: position 3,353 of record CBFGLP010001387.1, read on the forward strand.
GACAGCAAGGAGAACGAGAAAGACAAAGAAAAGGAGAAGGAGGTAATCAAGGAATTGAAGGACAACGTCAAGGAGAAGGACGTCATCAAGGAGCACATCAAGGAGAAGGAGTTCGAGGGTCCGGACCCGGGGATGCAGGAGCGAATCGCCAGCTTCGAGCGCCGGATCGCCGAGCTCGAGCAGCGGCTCGCGGGGCGGCCCTTCATCGGACCGAGCGAGCGCCCGGACGTGGCGCGCAGGGCCGTGAGCGACGACGACGACGACGAGTGATCGAACACGACGCGCCGCGAGGCCACCCCGACACGTCTGGAGTGAGGAGCTGATGATCCTGATTTTTAGCAATCGAAGTGACCACGCGGCGCGGGACAGCGTGTTGCGGGCTGGTCAGACCGATCTCGTCTGGTCGACCCCACGCGAGCTCTCGAGCGCCGGCTGGGTTCATCAGCTGGGCACGAGGCCGCGCTGGCAGGCTAGCGTCGGCGCAGGGCTGCTGGACGCTGCGCGAGTGCGAGCCGTGGTCACTCGTGCGAGCGCGGTGCTCGATGACGATCTCCCGCACATCGCCGCCGACGAGCGCGGGTATGTGGCCATGGAGATGCACGCGTTCATGCTCGGGTGGCTGGCGTCACTGCCGAGCGCGGTCGTCAATCGGCCGCGCGAGAGCTCGCTGAGCGGCCCGGCGTGGCGGCGCGAGCAGTGGCTGCAGCTCGCGGCTCGGGCAGATATTCCGATCGTGCAGCCTCGCCGGAACACGCATTCGGACATGAATTGGCTCGAGGCGGAGCCTCGGTCGATTCACGCCCACCCTTGGGCGCTCGCCGGACGGGCCTACGACGCGCCGACACCCGAGCTCGCGGACTGGACGCTGCGCTTGGCCGAGGTCGCGCAGCTCGAGCTGGTACACGCGCGCTTCGTGCAGCGAGCCGGGCTGGGTTGGGCGCTCACGGCCGCATCGGCGACTCCGGCGCTCGAGCGGCCCGGAGTGCTCGAGCGCCTGCTCGTCGAGCTGCGAGGTGTGGAATGACCGTGCTGCTTTGGGGCTTGCTGCGCGACGCTCCGCTCGCTGCCGTGCACGAGCGTCTGCGTGCGCGCAATGACGCGTTCGCGCTGATCGACCAGCGACGGCTCGACGCGATCGAGCTCGACATCGAGCTCGACGCGCGAGGCCGGCTCGATGGCTCGCTGGTGCTCGACGACCGAACGCTCGCGCTGAGCGAGGTTCGAGCGATCTATCTACGACCACACGACTGGCGGCGCTTGCCGGGCTATCGCGGGCTCGAATCGAACGATCCCCGCTGGCTGCACGCGCAGAAGGTCGAGGACCTGCTCGGCACGATCGTCGAGACGATCGACGCGCGGGTGATCAACCGGCCCTCGGCGATGACCTCGAACGGGTCCAAGACCGGCCAGCTCGCGCGGATCCAAGCGCTCGGGTTCGCGGTACCCGAGACCTTGGTCAGCAACGACGTCGACGAGGTCCGAGCGTTCTGCGAGCGGCATGGCGCGGTCGTGTACAAGTCGGTCTCTGGCGTTCGCAGCGTGGTCTCGTGCGTCGATCTCGAGCGCGACGCGGCCCGCCTCGAGCGGCTGGTCTGGTGCCCGACGCAGTTTCAGCAGTGGATCCCCGGCGTCGACCACCGCGTGCACGTGATCGGAGATCGGGTGTTCGCGGCGCAGATCCAGTCGACTGGAGTCGACTATCGCTACGCGAGCCGCGAGGGCGGGACCACGAGGGTCCGCGCCGCCGAGCTGCCGGACGAGATCGCGGCGCGAGCCCACGCGCTCGCCCACGCGCTCGAGCTGCCGGTCGCGGGGGTCGATCTGCGGCGACAACCCGACGACACGTGGGTCTGCTTCGAGGTCAACCCCTCGCCGGGGTTCACCTACTACCAGGACGCTTGCGGACACCCGATCGACGAGGAGATCGCGGAGCTGCTGGTGCGGGGGTAAGCTGGTTGCATGGTCGGGATCACGGTCATCGCCGGGCAAGTTCGTCGATCACACGGGCCCTCGTCGGCGTCGTCGCTGTCGGGACCGCCGGGAGCCAACGTCGCCGCTGCGCTCGTGGGTGCGAGCGCGCCGAGCGATACCGAGGGGCCGAAGCATCCAAACCATCCCGAGGCGTCCAAGCATCCGAAGCCAGGCGAGTGGGACGAGGTCACCTGCAAGGGACGCCGCTTCACTCGCAAGGTCCGGACCCGGCGCTAGCTGAGGCTCAGCCCAAGCTCGCCCGCAGCAGCGGGAGCGCCCGATCCACGCCCATCACCGTGACCAGCGTGGTCAGCTTGGGGCCCTTGGGGCGGTCGATCAGCAGATCGTAGACGACCGGGAAGAACTCGTTGGGTCCGATCCCGAGCCCGTCGAAGAGCGTCTTCATGTGCGGGACCAGATCGGCCTCGCTCGCCTGCGGGTTCGCCTCCAACGCGCTCACCAGCCGCTCGAGGGCGACCCGGTGATCGCCTTCGATCGCCCGCACGACCGGCTCTTTGCGGATCCGGTAGCGGAAGTCGGCCGGAGCGAACTCCTCGATCCAGTTCCACACGCAGTGGGCCCGCTCGTCGAACAGGTGCCGCTCCTCGTCGGTCTTCAGCTCGGCGCTGCGCTCGTAGTGGGCGCGGGCCCGCCCGATGTCGCCGTCGTAGATCTGCAGGATCATCGACAGCGGCCGGAACGCTGGCTGGAAGGGCGGCCGGGTGCCGGGCTCGATCCGCTTGCCCTCGGGGTCGGCCAAGTCGAGCGTGCGGCGAGCAACCTGCCGCTTTTTATCGTTCTTGCCGCCGTCCTCGGGCTCGTGGGCGAGCTGCACGGCGCGATCGTAGTCCTCATAAAGCTTGAGCGCGTCGAGATCGAAGCTGATCGCGAACTCGGTGTTGGGCCGATACGACGCGAAGATCCAGCGCAGCAGCTTGGGCTCGTAGATCCGCAGGCAGTCGGCGACGGTGACCACGTTGCCGGCCGAGCTGGAGATCTTGCCGCCCATGCCCTTGATCGACACGAAGTCGTAGGCGACGTACTCGGGCGGCCAGCCGTCGTAGACCTGCGCGACGATCTGCTTGGCGGTGTCGTAGCTGCCACCGTCGCTGCTGTGGTCCTTGCCGCCGGGCTCGAACATGACCTTCTCGTAGGCCCAACGCATCGGCCAGTCGATCCGCCATGGGAGCTTGATGTTGCCGCCCTCGCGCAGATCGACGCTGCCCTCGCGGCCGGTCGACTCGACCTTGTAGTTGACGATCCAGCCGCCGTCCCACGCGAACTCGAGGTCGTCGCGGCCGGTCTCGGGATCGAAGCCGGCGAGCGGCAGCCAGCTCTCGGGCAGCGGCTCGGCGCGGAACTGATCGAGGATCGCCCTGATCGTGTCCTTGTGCTCGAGCGCGGTTCGAATGCCTTGCGCGTACACGCCGGCGCGGTAGCGCCTGGACTGGCGGATGAACTCGCACTGGATCCCGAGCGGGACGATGCTGCGCTCGAGCGCGGCGATGTGGTGCGAGGCGTAGCTGTCGTGCTCGCCATGGGGATCGGGCACGTCGGCGATGCTCTTGCGCAGGTTGTCGTGCAGCATGTCTTGCTGCGGCATGCCGACGGGGACCTTGCGGAACACGTCGAAGTCGTCCCACGAGTAGATGAAGCGGACCTGCTTGCCGCGGTCGCGCAGGGCTCGGGCGACGAGATCGACGGTGATGATCTCGCGGAAGTTGCCGACGTGGACGACCCCCGAAGGAGTGATGCCCGCCGCTACGGTGTAGACCTCGGCGTCGGGGTGGGCCGTGATCGTCCGCGCTGCGGCGTGATCGGCCCAGTGCGACAGATACGGATCGGGCATGGCCATGGGGGGCGGAGCATGCTCGATCGGGTCATGGCTGTCGAGGTTCTCTAGGCCCCCCGCAGGCGTCGTGCACTCAGCCACGCACGGCCGCTTCGCGGCCG
>CBFGLP010001388.1:0-2713 GCA_965649595.1 uncultured Myxococcales bacterium
GAAGGCCCGCCCCGAGGCCGACATCACCGTGGCCGAGAAGAACCCGCGCGGCGTGACCTGGGGCTGGGGGGTGGTGTTCTCCGAAGAGACCATGGGTCACTTCGCGCACGCCGATCCCGAGAGCTTCGCGGCCATCTCCAGCGCCTTCGTGCGCTGGGACGCGATCGACGTGCACTTCAAGGGTCGAGTGATCCGCTCGGGTGGCCATGACTTCGTCGGCCTGCGTCGGGTCACCCTGCTCGACCTGCTCGGTGCGCGAGCCCGCGAGCTCGGCGTGCAGGTCCAATACGAGGTCGATCTCGATGACCTCGGCAGGCTCGCCGACTGCGACCTGATCATCGCCTGCGACGGCGTCAACTCGGGCATTCGGGCCCGCTACGTCGACAGCTTCCGGCCCTCGATCGAGAGCGGCAAGTCCAAGTACATCTGGCTCGGCAGCGACAAGCTCTGGGACACCTTCACCTTCATCATCCGCGAGAACGAGCACGGGCTGTTCCAAGTCCACGCCTATCGCTTCGACGCGGACACCAGCACCTTCATCGTCGAGTGCGACGAGCAGTCGTGGCGCAACGCCGGGCTCGATCGGGCCAGCGAGGCCGAGAGCATCGCCTACTGCGAGCGGCTGTTCGCGCCCGAGCTCGCCGCCGCCAAGCTGATCGGCAACCGCTCGCGCTGGATCTCGTTCCCCGAGCTCAAGTGCGAGAGCTGGCAGCACGACAACATCGTGCTGATCGGCGACGCGGCCCACACGGCGCACTTCTCGATCGGCTCGGGGACCAAGCTGGCGATGGAAGACGCGATCGCGTTGGTCGAGGCGCTGACCGAGGACCCAAAGCGGAGCGTTCGCGAGGGCATCGCGGCATACGAGCAGCGACGGCGGCTCGACGTGGCCAAGATCCAGCGCGCGGCCAAGGTCAGCCAGGAGTGGTTCGAGGACATCAGCCGCTACAAGCACTTCGAGCCCGAGCAATTCGTGGCCAGCTTGATGACCCGCAGCAAGCGGGTCACGCACGAGAACCTGCGCGTTCGTGATCCGCACTATGTCGAATCGCTAGATCGCTGGTACGCCGGAAACGTCGGACAGCCGGTAGCGGACGAGCAGCCGGTCCCACCGCCGATGTTCCAGCCCTTCGCGCTGCGCGAGCTGAAGTTGAACAATCGGGTGGTCGTGAGCCCGATGTGCCAATATTCGGCGGTCGACGGGATCCCCAACGATTGGCACCTCGTCCATATCGGGAGCCGGGCGGTCGGCGGCGCCGGGCTGGTGATCTGCGAGATGACGGACATCTCTGCGGAGGCTCGGATCTCGCCCGGGTGCACGGGCCTGTGGAGTCAGGCGCACGCGGACGCGTGGCGGCGGATCGTCGACTTCGTGCACGCCAATAGCCAGGCCAAGATCGGCGTCCAGATCGCCCACGCCGGCCGCAAGGGCGCGACCGACCTGCCGTGGAGGGGCGAGAAGCCGCTGCCGCCCGATCAGGCCTGGCCGCTCGTGGCTCCTTCGCCGATCGCCTGGGCGCCCGGCTACCAAGTGCCGCGCGAGCTGACCCGGGCGGACATGGCAGAGCTGCGCGAGCAGTTCGTGACCGCGGCCCGCCACGCGCTCGCGGCTGGCTTCGACCTGCTCGAGCTGCACTGCGCGCACGGCTATCTGCTGTCGAGCTTCATCTCGCCCTTGTCCAACCACCGGACCGACGAGTACGGCGGCTCGCTGCAAAACCGCATGCGCTTCCCGCTCGAGGTCTGGGACGCGGTCCGCGAGGTGTGGCCGAGCCAAAAGCCGATGTCCGTGCGCATCTCCGCGACCGACTGGTCGCCCGACGGCTTGCGGCCCGAGGACGCGGTCGAGGTCGCGCGAATGTTCCACGAGCACGGCTGCGATTTGATCGATGTGTCGGCCGGGCAGACCGACCCGAGCGGCAGGCCGATCTATGGGCGGATGTTCCAGACGCCCTTCTCGGATCGGATCCGCAACGAGCTACATATTGCGACGATGGCGGTCGGCAACATCCAGGGCTGGGATCACGTGAACACGATCTTGGTCTCGGGTCGCGCCGACCTGTGCGCGCTGGCTCGTCCGCACCTCTATGACCCTTACCTGACCCTGCACGCCGCCGCGGAGCAGGGCTGGCATCGGCACGTCTACTGGCCGCCGCAGTACCGCACGGCGGTGGGGGTGTCGGAGCGGATCGCTACCGAGCTCGGTCGCGCGGGCACGCCCGAGCGACCGGACGAGTGAGCGGCTCGCTAAGCTAACCAGCTTGGCGCTTGGTCAGCTCCGCGATCAACTGCTGGATGGGCGCGAGCCCGTCCGTTTGCTGCGATCGCATGTTCTCGTCCGAAGCGACGCTCCGCAGCCGCGCGTCCAACTCGAGCTCACGCAGCAGCGTCAGCTTGCGCTGATTGTCGAGCTGGGGGTTGTTGTAGATCGCGATCGCGTCGCGAACGGGATCCGGTGGCGTGCGGGGCTGTTCGGACATGACTCTCCTCCGCGCTCACGAGGTGGGCACGTCGTCATAGGAGTGCCACTCACGAGCGGCTCGCTCTCCCGCCGAGCCGCGGCCTTGGTCGAAGCTGCTCGTGAATCGCTGCGCTCACCTCGACCTGCGGCGCCGCTTCGTCCGCGCTGACGATCCGCGACCGACCTGGCTCGCGCGGCCAGGCGCGCTCATCCGGGCTTGTGACAGACCGCCTCGACGTTGTTGCCGTCGGG
>CBFGLP010001389.1:0-6948 GCA_965649595.1 uncultured Myxococcales bacterium
GCGGAGATCAACTCGAGCAATTGGTGCCTATCGATCGGGCACCCGCGCAATTCGAAGTCGACCGGCACGTGGGCAGCGACCGGCGTCGAGGTTGCGAGGCTCGAGATGTAATCGGGCCTCGCGTAGACGGCTCGAATGAACTCTTGGTGATCCGCGAAGTTGCGCAGCGCCTGGACCCCACCCGCCGTCGCGCAGGCGCCGATCGTCACCAGCTTGCGTGTGTTGGCACGGATCACCCGAGCTTGCTCGAGCTGCTCGGGCGTCGACACCGACCCCTCGATCAGCACCAGGTCGAAGCGCTCGGTCGGCCCACGCTCATGGTCCGCCCCGGGCAGGATCGGGCCGGCCTCGGGGAAGTGCACGATCTCGATCGCGCCCGCGATCGCCAGCAGCTCGTCCTCGAGATCGAGCAGCGTGAGCTGGCAGCCGTCGCAGGACGCCAGCTTGAACACCCCCAGCCGTGGTCGCGCCGCGCTCATCGTCAAAATCCTTCGTGGCCGAACAGCCCGCCGAGCTGATCGCGGCGAAGCACCGGTCCGTCTTTGCAGATGAAGTGCGGCCCGAGCTGACAGCGCCCGCACAGCCCCGCCGCGCACTTCATGTTGCGCTCCATCGACAGCCAGATCTGCTCCGGTGGGACGCCGTGCTGCTCGAGCTCCTGGACCACGAAGCGCATCATCGGCTCGGGCCCACACACCAGGTACACCGCTTCGGGCGGCAGCGGCTTGCGACACATCAGCGTGGTCACCAGCCCGACGTGGCCAGTCCAGCTCGGATCGGCGTGGTCGACCGTCACGTGGACCTTGACGCGTCGCGGGTGCTCGCGCTCCCACGCGAGCAGCTCGGCGTCGTAGAGAATGTCCGCGGGCGAGCGGGCTCCGTAGAGCACCCGCACGAAGGGGTAGTGCTCGGGAGCTGCCATGGCCGCGCGAAGGGCCCCCCGCATCGGCGCGAGCCCGAGCCCGCCCGCGATCGCGATCAGGTGTTTTCCTCGCGCCTCGCTCATCGGCCACCCGCGACCGAAGGGTCCGCGCAGCGTCACGCGCTCGCCCGCGCGGACCTGCACGAGCGCCTTGGTGGTCGCTCCGACCCCGCGCAGCGTGTGCAGCAGCGCCGTGCCGCGCTGGCCCGAGATCGAGATCGGCACCTCGCCGATCTCGGGCAACCCGAGCATGTTGAACTGCCCGGGAGCGTGCTCGAACACCCCAGCCGGCTCGACCTCGAGCGTGACCACGTCCTGGATCTCGTCGTGGACCGCGAGCACGCGGGCGCTCTGCGGCCGCATCGGATCACCCGCGCGGACCACCTGCGCGGCCGCGGGCACCAGCGGTAGCACCGGCGGCGTGGCTCGAGCCCCCTCGCGCAGCGCCGCGACCTCTTCGGTGATGTCGATGCCGACCGGGCACCAAGCGATGCAGCGACCACAGCCCACGCAGCCGCTGCTGCCGAGCTGCGCCACCCAGCTGCCGAGCTTGTGCGTGAGCCACTGGCGGTAGCGCTGGCGGATCTCGGGCCGAAACTGGGCCCCGTGGATCCGCGAGTGCGCGTCGGTAAAGCACGAGTCCCACTCGCGGACCCGCTCGGCGACCTGCTCTTGCCCGCTCGGGGCCAGCGGCGCGTGCTCTTCGACGCGGTGGCAAAAGCAGGTCGGGCACACCAGCGTGCAGTTGGCACACGCGAGGCAGCGATCCGCGACCTGCTGCCAGCGCGGATGGTCGAGGTTGGCGAACAGCAGCTCGGGCAAGCCGACCGGGTCGAGCTTGCGACCCATTCGCTCGCTCGCGGCTCGCAGCGAGTGATGTCGCAGCGTCCGCTCGGCCGCCGTCGCGTCGCGCAGCGTCAGCGCATCGGCGATCGCTCGACCTCGTTCGCTGCCGACCTCGAGCAGGAAATGGAACCGGCCTCCCTCCAGCTCGCTCGTGTCGCTCGGCTCGGCTGGCTCGACCACCAGCTCGGTCAGGCGCAGATCGAAGTGCTCGCGCACCTCGGGCCCCGTGCCCATGCTCGCGCAGAAGCACAGCTCGCCAGGCTCGAGGCACTCGACCGCGACCACGAAGGCCTGCTCTCGGCGTGCGAGCACGCGAGGATCGGGGTAGGGCCCGCGCGTCCACACCCGATCTTGGATGTCGATCGCCGCCAGCTCGCACGCTCGCACGCCGATCAGCGCGATCGGTCGTGAGTCGGGCTCGGGGATCGTCTGGATCTGCAGATCGCCCTCGCGCCGACGGATCTGGACCAGGCGCTCGCGCGCAGGGGTGAGGTGGGTCCGCGGGCTCTTCGGCCCGACGACGAAGCCGAAGTAGGCCTGATCGTCGCGCCGACGCAGACGATAGCGGCCGGGCGCCTGCTCGTCGGTCCATCCGATCGGGAGGTCGGACGCGCCCGCGATCTCCTCGAGCACGATCGCTCCGTCGCGGATCGTCGGCCCGATCAATCGATGTCCGCGTTCGGCCAGCAGCGCGAGCAGCCGCGGGAACTCGTCGCGGGCGAGCACGTGCATGCTCAGGGGCCGCCCTCTTCCGGTGCGCCATACAGATCGAGCAGGCGCCCTCGACAGTCCGAGAGCCGCAGCGCGACCACCTCGAAGGCGTGCCGCATCAGCGTGTAGCCGAGCTCGTGGTCGAGCTCGCACAGCTCGCGGACCTCGGCGGCCGGGAACGCGAGGCAACGGGCTGTCTTGGTCGCGCGAGCGGTCGCTGTCCAGCGCGACGAGCTCCTGCGCAGCGCGGACCACCCGAGCATGTCACCGCGGCTGAGCGCCGCGACCAGCATCGCCGCACGGCCGGGCATCGGCAGCTCGAGCCCCACACGGCCCTCGAGCACGATCCGGAGCGCCTCGGCCGGCTCACCCATCGCGAAGATCTCGCGTCCCGCTTCGAACAGCTCGAGCGCTCCGATCTGCGCCAGCCGATCCGCGTGCGTGGGCCCGAGCGCGACCCCGATCGGGAGGCGCAGCAGCTCCTCGAGTACCGGTGTGGGATTCAGCGCCTCGGACATGGCTCGGTGAAGTTAACAGTGGACGGGTAGGGCGCGCCCGCAAATGCTGCACGTGGACGTCTAGAGCGGAGAATGCTGGCTTTTAGCGCCGGCGCCGAGCTCGTGTGATCAGGGGGTCACGTGCAAGCCCTCGCCAGGGCGTGCCAGCACGACTTTCGTGTACGCCATGTCAAACCCCAGCCGCATCGCGTTTCGCTCGGTCGGGATCCCCGGACGCGAATCGATCACCGCCACCTGGGCCCCCCGCTCTCGCGCCGCCGCGAGCCGGGCCACGATCAGCGCTTGTTGAATGCCGCGTCGGCGAGCCTCCGAGAACACCGAGGTCCCGACCAGGGCTGCTCCGCCTTGACCGATATCGACGGATCCGCCCCCGACCGCCCTTCCATCGATGCGCGCGAGAAAACCGACCATTCGGGGAGACGACAACAATCGTCGCGCCGCCTCGCGCAGCGGCGCGGGGATCGGCTCGCTCGGAGGAACGAAGCCGCTCATCGACACCGTGATCAGCTCGTCGAGCTCGCTCGCGTCGGCGGGATCGACAGCTCGCACCTCGACCCCCTCCGGCCACCCGAGCGGCGGCGCGGGTGGCTCGGACGTCAGCTCGCACGACAGCACGTTCTGGAACTCGCGCAGCGTGAACCCCCGCGCGGCCAGACCCGCGACCAGGCTCTCGTCGGCGAAGGGGCACAGCTCGAGCCGCGCCTCGACCCCGCGCGACTCGTAGAACTCGACCATCGCATCGAGCTCCGCGTCGCTGACCGAGACGTCTAGCCCCGCACCCATCACCTGGTTCTGCCACGAGCCCGGCTCGGAGAAGCCCATCGTCCCGCCAGCCCATGGACGGACCTCGCGGGCCGAGCCAGCCAGCATGGCTGCGGCGCGAGCTTCTTCGATGCGGGCGACCTCGATCGGCGTGAGCATGGCCGAGCTTTTACTACATGGTTCGCGCGGCCACGCCGGCTCGATGGCCGGTGACGGTCGAGGTAGGCTGGTGTCTCGCTTCATCGGGGCGGCTGCGTAGGATCATCGAGGCGCCGTGGCGCGTGAGGGAAGCATGAGTCGATGGTGTCGATCGATCGGGCTGCTGACGACACTGATGCTCTCTTTGGTCCACGTCTTTCTGTATCTGGCGCCGAATGAGCAGGGGGAGTACGGGGCCAAATGAGACGATCAACTTCGACGCGTCGAGGGTGATCGTTTCGGCCTCGACCAACACCGTGGGTGCGGCGACGCGGAGCCGTCGCGTCCACGGTCCCTCATGACGCATTCTCCACGCATCCTCATCACCGGGTCGGCGGGGCTCGTCGGCCAGACCCTCGCCGCGTGCACTCAGGCCGGCCCATACTCCATCCGTGGTGTCGATCTCAGAACCGCACCCGAGCAGGACGTGCTGCGCTTTGACGCGCTCGTTCGCGCCGTCGAGGGCTGCGTGGGCATCGTTCACCTCGCCGCCGTATCCCGGGTCATCTGGGCCGAGCGGGACCCTACAGCCTGTCGGCGAACCAACATCGAAGGTACCCGCAACGTCATTCGTGCCGCCCTCGAGGCGCGGCCGCGGCCTTGGGTGCTCTTCGCCAGTAGCCGCGAGGTCTACGGTCAGCCGGCGATCCTGCCAGCGAACGAAGAGACACCGCTCGCGCCGGTCAACGTGTACGGCGAGACCAAGGTCACTGCCGAGCAATTGCTCGCTTCGGCCCGGCGGGATGGATTGCAGGTGGCGATCGCCCGCCTCTCCAACGTTTACGGTCGCACCGACGATCACGGCGATCGTGTGGTACCTGCCTTCGCCCGAGCGGCGGCAGGAGGTCAGCCCATGCGGGTCGATGGCAGCGAGCACCTGTTCGATTTTACCCACGTCGACGACACTGCCCTCGGCCTCCTGCGCATCATCGAATTGCTCGAGCAGGGCGAGCGCGACCTTCCGCCGATCCATCTGCTCACCGGTCGACCAACCAGCCTCGGCCAACTGGCACGAATGGCCAACTCGATCGGCGGCGGACGGTCAGAGCTTTGCGAGGCACCGCCACGCAGCTACGACGTCGCTCGCTTCTGGGGTGACCCGCGCCGCGCTCGCATGCTTTTGGGGTGGTCGGCGCAGATCGAGCTTGCCGAGGGGCTACGCCGCCTGATCGACGATTTCGCCCAAACCATGCACACGAAGCAATCATGAAGATCGTCCAGGTCATCCACGGTTATCCGATGCGCTACAACGCGGGCTCGGAGGTCTACACTCAGACCCTCAGCCACGGCCTGGTCGCGCGCGGGCATGAGGTCCACGTGTTCACCCGTGAGGAGGACTCGTTTGGCCCCGACTTTCGGGTCCGCCACGAGGCCGATCATGACGATCCGCGGGTTCGTCTGCACGTCGTCAACATCCCGCGCTCGCGCGATCGCTATCGCCACGTCGCGGTCGATCAGCGCTTCGCCGAGCTGCTCGAGCGGGTCGAGCCCGACGTGGTCCACGTCGGGCACCTCAACCACCTCTCGACCTCTCTGTTGCGCGAGCCCGCCGCGCGTGGGATCCCGATCGTGTTCACTCTGCACGATTACTGGTTGATGTGCCCACGCGGCCAGCTCATCCAGACCGACCCTGCCGATCCCGACGAGCTCTGGGCGCTGTGTGACGGCCAGGACGATCGCAAGTGCGCTCGCCATTGCTACTCGCGCTACTTCTCGGGCGCGCCAGAGGAGTGGGCCCAGGATCTCGATCACTGGACCGACTGGGTCCATCGGCGAATGCAGCATGTCCGGGCGATGGCCGAGCTCGTCGATCTCTTCGTGGCGCCGGCCCGCGATCTGCTCGGCCGCTTCCGCGATCAGTTCGGGCTGCCGGAGCTCAAGCTACGTTACCTCGACTATGGTTTCGACCATGCGCGACTGCGTAATCGTCGGCGTGCTCCCGGGGAGCCCTTCACCTTCGGATACATCGGTACGCACATTCCCGCCAAAGGCATCGACTTGCTGCTGCGGGCCTTCGCAGGGGTGCCGGCACCCGCACGTTTGCGGATCTGGGGCCGGCCGCGCGGGCAGGACACTGACGCGTTGCACAGCCTCGCCGCAGTGCTCCCGGGCGACGCGGCGGCGCGGGTCGAGTGGTTGCCCGAATACCGCAATCAGGACATCGTGCGTGATGTGTTCGATCGCGTCGACGCGATCGTGGTGCCGTCGATCTGGCTCGAGAATTCACCGCTGGTCATTCACGAGGCCCAGCAAATCGGCGTGCCCGTGATCACCGCGGACGTCGGCGGAATGGCAGAATACGTGCATCACGAGGTCAACGGGCTACTGTTTCGCCACCGCGACGCCGAGTCGCTGGCGAGCCAGATGAACCGCCTCGCCATGGAGCCGAATTTGGCGGCTCTGCTGGGGACGCGGCGCTATGTGCATGATTCGAGCGGGGACGTGCCTGAGGCCGGCGACCACGCGGCGGCGATCGAGGCGATCTATCGGGAGGTAGTGGGGCGGCGAGATTCGAGTCGAGTGCCAGCGAGCTCGGGGCCCTGGCGGATCACCTTCGACACCAACCCCGACACCTGCAACCTCCGCTGCATCATGTGCGAGGAGCACTCGCCGCACAGCCCACTCCAGATCCGGCGCAAGGAAGAGGCGCGCCCGCGTCGCCTGATGCCGATCGAGCTGATCGAGCGCGTGATCGCGGAAGCCGCCCCACGCGGCCTTCGCGAGGTCATCCCCTCCACCATGGGCGAGCCGCTCCTCTACCAGGACTTCGACCGGATCATCGAGCTCTGCCGCGAGCACCGGGTCAAGCTCAATCTCACCACCAACGGCACCTTCCCGGGCCGTGGCGCCCGCGCCTGGGCCGAGGCGATCGTCCCCGTCGCCTCCGACGTCAAGATCTCGTGGAACGGCGCGACCGCGGCCACCCACGAGGCGATCATGCTCGGCGCCCGCTGGGAGAAGGTCCTCGCCAACGTCCGCGAGTTCATCGCC
>CBFGLP010001390.1:0-3261 GCA_965649595.1 uncultured Myxococcales bacterium
GCCTTGAGCCGCTCCTCGAACTCGCCCCGATACTTGGCCCCAGCGACCAGCGCGGCGAGGTCCAGCTGGAGCAGCTGGCGATCGCGTAGCGACTCGGGCACGTCGCCAGCGGCGATCCGCAACGCGATGCCCTCCGCGATCGCGGTCTTGCCGACGCCGGGATCACCGATCAACACCGGGTTGTTCTTGGTCCGCCGCGAGAGCACCTGAATGGTCCGGCGGATCTCGCTGTCGCGGCCGATCACCGGGTCGAGCTTCTGCGCGCGCGCGAGGCCGGTCAGATCGCGGGTGTACTTGGCGAGCGCCTCGTAGGTGCCCTCGGGCTCCTCCGTGGTCACGCTCTGGGTGCCACGGACCTCTTGCAGGGCCGAGAGCACCAGCTCGCGGCTGGCCCCGAGCCCGGTGAGTAGCTTGTGGGCCTTGACCCCGGCCTTGGCGGCTTTTTCGGAGACGAAGGCCAAGATCAGGTGCTCGGTGCTGATGAACTTGTCCTTGAGCGCTTCGGCCTCGTCGGCGGCGAGATCGAGGGCGGCCCGCAGCTCGCGGGAGACTCCGAGCTCCGCACCGCTGACCTTGGCTCGCTTGGCGAATTCGGACGCGACAGCCCGCTCGAGCGCCGCCCCATGCACGCCGGCCCGCTCGAGCAGCGGTCGAACCAAGCCGCCTTCTTGCTGTACGGCGGCCATCAGCAGGTGGAGGCTGTCGACCTCGGGGTGCCCGAGATCTCGGGCCATCGCCTGCGCGTGCGCCACCGCGTGGCGAGTCTTCACGGTTGCCTTTTCGGGGTTGAACACTGCCATGGGTCTTCTCCTTGCTGCCCTTCGGGGCGCGGGGCGCCCCGCTGATATCGCCGTAGCGGCGCGCGCGTGGGGGCGAAGAAATGTCGTTGGGATCCGGCGTCGACGCGCGGGACGTGCGGAGCCCATTGAGGCCCGTCAGCCGTGGGTGGCTAGGCAGGTCGTCCGATCCGTTCGTGGAGCCGGGCCCTCGACTGCGGGGCGGCGGACTCGATCGGACGACCCCCTGATGGAACGAGCCGGTGGCGCCAGCAACGTGGCCATCGATGCCGCCGACGCAACCCCCGGCCCTCCGCAGGGAGACGCTTCGGTTGACTCACACGGGGCTTGAATCGTCGCAGGTGCGCCGCAACGCGATCAGCCAGGTCGGCCGACGGGCAGCCAGAGCGGAGCGTCGGCACGTCGTGTTGTCGCGTTGCGTTCGCGCGGACGGACGGTGATGCTGCGCTCGCTTGTCACCGCTCGCCACCACGCTCGTCGTCACGCTGGCCTTCAGCCCTCCGATGTCGAGCTCCGATGTCAGCCCTCGCGCGCCGAGCCATCCGACGCATGCCCCCGAAGTGGCCTCGGTCAGCCCCACCGGGGCTGAAACGGCACCCCTGCCGACGCGGCTCCCGACACCCGAGCTCGCGTGGCAGCCTGCGGCCCAACCTCCGGGCGGCTACTGGCAGTTCGGCGAGAAGACCGAGCCCGAGCCGCCCGATGGCGACGAGGCGCTGACCATCGGTTCCGTGCTCCTCTCGCTCGGGGCGTTGCGAGCGGGCACGGGCGGGGCCTCCGTGTGGATGGCCATCGAACCGGATCGCTGCCCGGCCAAGGACGCGCGCGGCTGCGAAGGCTTGCTGATCTACGGCTGGTCCGGTGTCGGCCTCGGCGCGCTGTCGGTGGTGACTGGAATTGTCTATCTCGGCATCGGGGCCGCTCAGCGAGCTCGCCACCAGCGTTGGCAGCGAGGCACGAGCCGGGCTCGGCTGTCCCCATGGTGGATTGCTTCGCCCTCGTCGCGCACCTCGGCGGGGTTGGGCGTACAGGTGCGATTCCGGTTCTGATCCGTGGCGAACACCAGTTCAGACCGAAGAGACATGCCGTAGCTACGAAATCGCACCTGTCACCAGCTATCGTGACAGGCGCGAGTGCATCGATTCGGTCATGATCGATTTTACGTGAGGCGGGACAAGTCGGGGCGTGATCGGGTATGGTGGGCCGGAAGCGGTGGGTCACGGCCGCGTGACTCATCAGGCGTCGCCCGCAGGCCGACCTCCCCCCGAAGACGCGACCCCCAAGGAGTTCGAGAATCATGAAGCGTAGCCTTATCCTGTGCAGCACCGTGCCGATGGCGGTCTTGATGACCGCGTGTCCGAGCAACGGTCCGGGTACCGACGAGCTCGGCGACGAGACGGGCATCTCGAGCCTCGGCACCGAAGAAGACTCGACGACCACCGCCACGACTTCGGACGACGTCGACACCTTCGATACCTTCGAGGAAGACTCGACCGAGACCGCCGATGGAACCACGACTGGTCCGAACTGCGGCAGCGTCATGGTCACGCCCGAGTACGTGCCGCCGAACATCATGCTGGTCGTCGATGCGTCGGGCAGCATGATCGCCAACACCTGGGACCACGACCTCGACGGGGCCACCCCCGAGGTGACCCGCTGGAACACGCTCTACGGCGTGGTCGAGACCGTGATGAACAACTTCGGCCCGCAGATGAACGCGGGCATCCAGCGCTTCCCGTCCGCCGACGCGTGCCCCAACGCGATCCCCGGATCGTCGATGTGTTACAACTCGGGCGCTTGCATCGTCGCTGACACCCCCGAGGTCGGTGTGTTGCCGGACAACGGCCAGGCGATCCTCGCCGCGATCCCGGGCCCCGACGCGAGCGACGTCGAGATCGTCGGTGGCACCCCGGCGGCCGCTGGCTTCAGCTCGGCGCTCGCTCACCTCAAGAGCCTGCCGCCGACCAACCCCAACCACGTCCTGCTGATCACGGACGGCGCGGCCAACTGCGTGGAAGGCTTGCCCTTCCCCGACTTCATGGAGACCTACGACGACAATCTCCAGCTCCAGGTCGGCGACGCGTTCACCAACGATAACATCCCGACCTTCGTGGTCGGCATCGACATCATCGACGAGCTGGTCGGCGCGGGCAACGACGGTGCCCCCTACGCCAACGCCTACGAGGAGCTCAACGAGGTCGCGGTTGCCGGCGGCAAGCCCAAGAACATGGGCATGGATGCCGACAAGTTCTTCAACACTACCAACGAGCAGGAGCTGATCGACGCGCTCTCGCTGATCCTCGGCGAGGTCACCAACTGCACGATCGACCTGACCATGCAGGATCAGCCGCCGCCCACGGCCGACCAGATCCCCTATGTGACCTTCGAGATCAACGGCATGGACGTGCCCTACGTCGAAGATTGCGACGCGGAGAACGGCTGGACCTGGATCGTCGAGGGCGAG